>JBPEXA010000001.1:0-4525 GCA_052032135.1 Thermoanaerobaculia bacterium
GAGCTGATCGCCGAGGGTGAGGGCCGCCGGGAGCCGCCCTGCCGGCACTTCGCCCGCTGCGGCGGTTGCGACCTGCAGCATCTCGACGACGCCGTCCAGCTGCGGGCGAAGGTCGACGCGACCATCGAGACGCTGCGCCGGATGGCGGGCCGCGAGCTGCCCGAGGCCGCCGTCGTCGCCGGCGCCGCGTGGGGGTACCGTCGTCGGACCCAGCTCCACCATCGCCAGGTCGGCGACCGCTGGGAGTTCGGCTACCACCAGCGGCGGAGCTCCCGGCTGGTGCCGGTGGCCGAGTGTCCCATCCTGGTGCCCGAGCTCGAGAGGGCGGTGCGACGACTTTCCGGAGCGATCACCGGCCGCCCGCCGGTGCGCCTCGATCTGGCGGCGGGCGACGACGGGGCGATCGGCGCCTCGCCGCTGGTCGACGGGCTCCCCCACGGGGAGCTCACCCTGTCGGTCGGTCGCTTCGAGCTCGGCTTCGATGCCGGCCGCTTCGTCCAGGGGCACCGCCAGCTGACGGAGGAGCTGGTCGAGGCGGTGGTCGGCGACGCGGTCGGCGAGGTGGCGGTCGATCTCTACGCCGGGGTCGGCCTCTTCTCGCTGCCGCTCGGCGATCGCTACGAAAGGGTGATCGCGGTCGAGGGCGATCGCGCGGCCGCCCGCTACGCGCGTCGCAACGCCCGGCGCAACGGCCGTCGGCAGATCGAGGTGGTGCACGCTGCGGTCGACAGCTGGATCGACCGGCTGCCCGAGCGGTGCGAGCGGGTGATCGTCGATCCGCCGCGGGTCGGACTGGGACGAGGGGTCGTCGAGGCGCTCCGCTCGCGCCGCGTCCCCCGCCTCACCTACGTCTCCTGCCACCCGGCGGCGCTCGCCCGGGATCTGCAGCGGCTCGGCGACAGCTACGACGTCGACCGGTGGTCGTTGATCGATCTCTTCCCCCAGACCGGGCATCTGGAGGCGGTCGTCCATCTCGTCGCCTCCCGGCCGAGCGATCCAACCCCTTGAAGACCGTCGCCGATGGCTTGAATCGATGCCGTCGGGACGCTCGGCGAGAGGGTCGCTAACCCCTCTCGATCAAAGGAGATCGCGCCGGGCGCCGCGGTGGCACGCGATGTGCTCTGGAGAAGGGCAGGGCACCAGCCGGCCTGGAAGGCACACGGAGCCTGGTTTGCCGATCACCGCTCCGACCCGGTCCGCTCGGGGGAACGGGGTGCCGACCGGGCCGGCTGTTTCTCGGCTGCCGGTCAGGCGGAGAGCCGCTCGGCGAGCAGCCCCTCCACCTCACCCGCATCGGGGAAGCGGTCGACCTCGTGCTTGGAGAAGACGAGGTCGCCGTCGAGACGGACGTCGAAGACGCCGCGCGCGCCCTTGACCAGCTCAGGCTGGAGGTCGAACTGTCGATGGATGGCGTCCGCCAGACCGGCGGCTCGTGGCTCGTAGTTTCAAACCACGCAGTATTCGATGGTGACGCTGGGCATGATCTCCGTCTCGGGGGTCGGGACCGGGATCGATCCGCGAGCGCGAATGGTACCGCGTCGCCGCCCGGCCGTCACCCCTTGCGACGCCGTCGGCCCCGGGGTTGGGTTAGACTGCCCGCTCGCGCGCCGGAGGAGCGGCGACTCGAGGAGGCTCGTCATGACCCAGACGCCGCTGGAATCCGAAACGGCTTCGACCGATAGAGCGATGACGCACACCGAGTTCGACCCGACTCGCGTCAACCCCGAGCAGCTGGCGAGGATCGCCGAGCACGTGCGCGGCATCATGGACGAGCTCGGCCTCGACCGCGACGATCCGAACCTCGATCGCACCGACGAGCGGGTCGCGAAGATGTACCTCGAGATGTTCAACGGCCTGCGTTCGGGCGCCGAGCCCGAGGTGACGACCTTCCCCAACGACGAAGGCTACGAGCACATGGTGATGGAGCGCGACATTCCGTTCTATTCGATGTGCTCCCATCACTTCGTCCCCTTCTACGGCCACGCCCACATCGCCTACGTGCCGGGCAGTCAGATCGTCGGCCTGTCCAAGTTCGCCCGCATCCTCGAGTTCTACGCCAAGCGACCGCAGCTGCAGGAGCGGTTGACCGAGCAGGTGGTCGACTACCTGTACGAGACGCTCGCCGCCCAGGGGGCGATGGTGGTGATCGAGGCGCGGCACCTGTGCGTCGAGATGCGGGGGGTGCGCAAGCCGGGAGCGCTGACCGTGACCTCGGCGATCCGCGGCCTGTTCCACAAGAAGCCGCTGCGAGAGGAGTTCCTCGATCTGCTCAAGAGGTGACCGCCGACGGCCCCGCGCGCTGCTGACGATCGGCCTGGCGCTGGTCGTGGCGTCCGCGGCACACGGCCGCGGCCGAGCGGAGGCGTTCGACGCCCTCGACGTCACCAACTTCCGCCTCGGTCCGCGCTACGCCCAGTGGCTGGTCGGCCCGATCGCGCACATCGCCGACGACGACGAGCGCGCGGCCTACCTCACGCTCTCCGAGGACACCGCGGCCGAGGCCTTCATCGAGGCGTTCTGGGAGCGTCGCGGACCGAACCGTCTGCTGCCGCCCAGCGGTCCGCGAACGACCTTCGAGAGCCGCGCCGAGGAGGCCGACGCGCGCTACTCGGAAGGGACGATGCCCGGCCGCCGCAGCGACCGCGGCACCATCCACATCCTCTACGGCCCGCCGGCGGAGATCGAGTACGCGTCGTCGCCGACGCCGGGTGGCGCGCCGATCGAGGTGTGGGTCTATCCCAAGCGGTCGGAGCCGGGGCTCGACGGTCGGCGCCCGCGAAGGCGCTACGCCTTCCGCAAGCAGGGGAGGGTCACCGAGTTCGTCCCGCTGTCGGCCGTCCGCGAGCTCGACGAGACCCCGCGACTCGGCCGGCGGAGGCCGCCGGGCGGATGAAGCGCGCGGTCTTCGCGGGGAGCGGCATCGCCATCCCACCGATCGAGATCGGCAACGACATGCTCGCTCGGGTGATGGACACCAATGACGAGTGGATCCGCGAGCGCAGCGGCATCGTCACCCGCTACTACGTCGAACCGGGGACCGGCGCCTCCGACCTCGGCGCCGAGGCGGCACGTCGCGCGCTCGCCGACGCCGACCTCGCCGCCGAGGAGATCGACTACCTCGTCTGCGCGACGATGACGCCCGACCACTACTTTCCCGGCGTCGGCACCATGATCCAGCACCAGCTGGGGATCGACCCGCTCCCCGCCCTCGACATCCGACAGCAGTGCGCCGGCTTCGCCTACGGCCTGCAGCTGGTCGACGCGCTGGTCCGCTCCGGCCAGGCGACCAACGTGCTGCTGGTCGGATGCGAGGTGCACACCACGCTGATGCCGTTCACCGACCGCTCCTGGCGGGCGCTCTACGACCCTGCGATCGAGATCTCGAAGGAGGAGTTCGAACGGAACTCACGCTTCCGGCATCTGATCGTGCTGTTCGGCGACGGAGCCGGGGCGATGGTGTTCCGCGCCTCCGACGCCGACGACGGCCGCGGCATCGTCGGGTCGGCGCTCTACGGCGACGGCGGCCACCGCGAGATCCTCGCGGTTCCCGGCGGCGGCTCGGCGCGACGTCCGTGGGTCGATGCGGCGATGATCGAGGCGGGTGACACGGTGCCGGTGATGGACGGCCGCAAGGTGTTCAAGCTGGCGGTCACCTCGATGCCGAGGGCGACGCGACAGGTCCTCGAGCAGCACGCCCACACCCTCGACGACCTCGACCTGCTGGTCATGCACCAGGCCAACCTGCGGATCAACGAGGCGGCGCAGCGCGCGCTGGGACTGCCCGACGAGCGGGTGCACAACAACATCCAGACCTACGGCAACACCACTGCCGGGACGCTGCCGATCTGCTTCCACGAGGCGCGGCAGGAGGGGAAGGCGCCGGCCGGATCGCTGGTCGCCTTCACCGCGCTCGGCGCCGGCCTCCACTGGGGGTCGGTGCTGATGCGGGTCTAGCCGTCGTCGCCTTCGCCGTCGCCGTCCGCGCCGCCGCCGTCGGTCGGTAGCGGCTGGCTCCACGGTGGGACGACGCCGATGCTGCGGGCGTACGCGATTGACTGACCGAGGTGCTCGTGGGCGTGCGCCATGAGGACCAGGAAGTAGTCGCGCTTGGGCGTCGGCGGGCCGAACAGCGAGACCTCGGTGTCGAGATCGGTGATCGACGCCATCGCCTCGGTGACGTAGGCGAGCGAGCTCTCGAGCTTCGCGAGGACGTCGTCCTTTTCGACGACCGTCGCCTCCCACTCCGCCATCATCGCGAAGGGGGAGCCGGTCATCTCGATCCCCTCCGGCGGCGCGGCGCCGAGCGCCGGCGGCAGCAGCAGGTTGGTGCCGACGACGTGCATGTAGACCTCGCTGACCGTGCGCACCTCCTCGGAGGGTGCCCAGCCGAACTGGTCGGCGGGGGTCGCCTCGGCGAGGGCGACGAGCTTCTCCCCCGCACCCTCGAGGTTGCGCAGCACCGCCGCGACCTCGGGAGCCACCGGCTCGGCCGCCACTGCCGCAGCGCTCTCCTGACCGAGGACCG
>JBPEXA010000010.1:0-3101 GCA_052032135.1 Thermoanaerobaculia bacterium
GGTGCCGGCGAGCGGCTACGCCGGCTCGCTCGAGGAGGCGCGCGAGATCGCGTCGCGGATCGCCTATCCGCTGATCATCCGCCCCAGCTTTACCCTCGGCGGCGAGGGGGGCGGCACCGTCTACAACCGCGACGAGCTCGACGAGATGGTGGAGCGCGCGCTCGAGGCGAGTCCCGCCCGCCGGGTGCTGCTCGAGCAGTCGGTCCTCGGTTGGAAGGAGTTCGAGCTCGAGGTGGTGCGCGACCGCGCCGACAACGCGATCGTCGTCTGCTCGGTCGAGAACGTCGACGCGATGGGCGTGCACACCGGCGACTCGATCACCGTCGCCCCCCAGCAGACGCTCTCCGACCGCGAGTACCAGGCGATGCGCAGCGAGGCGTTCGCCGTGATCCGCAGGGTCGGTGTCGCCACCGGCGGGTCGAACATCCAGTTCGCCGTCGACCCCGCCACCGGGCGTCGGGTGGTGATCGAGATGAACCCCCGGGTGTCGCGATCGTCGGCGCTGGCGTCGAAGGCGACCGGGTTCCCGATCGCCAAGGTCGCGGCACAGCTGGCGGTCGGCTACACCCTCGACGAGATCGAGAACGACATCACCGGTGAGACCTTCGCCGCCTTCGAGCCGGCGCTCGACTACACGGTGGTCAAGGTGCCGCGCTGGGCGTTCGAGAAGTTCCCCGCGACGCCGACCGAGCTCGGCACCTCGATGAAGTCGGTGGGCGAGGTGATGGCGATCGGCGCCACCTTCCGGGAAGCGTTGCTCAAGGCGCTCGCCTCCCTCGAGCTCGACGGCTCGGACGCCGGCCGCGAGGACCGCATGGCCGATCCGGTCCAGCTGCGCCGCCGGCTTTCGGTGCCGAACTGGGAGCGGCTGTTCGCGGTCTTCGCCGCCCTGCGCCAGGGGTGGACGATCGAGGAGGTGCGCGAGGCGAGCCACATCGACCGCTGGTTCCTGCGCGAGATCGCCGCCATCGTCGAGGTCGAGACCGAGCTCGGCTGCTGGGATCTGACGAGCGCACCGCCGCCTGTGCTGCGGCGCGCCCGCTCGACCGGCCTCTCGACCGGCCGCATCGCCGCGCTGCTCGACGCCTCGACGGCGGCGGTCGAGGAGCGCGAGCGGGAGCTCGGCCTGCAACGGGTCTACAAGCGGGTCGACACCTGTGCGGCGGAGTTCCCGGCACGAACGCCGTACCTCTACTCGACCTGGGGGACGGAGGACGAGGCCGAGGTCGGCGACGGCCGCAAGGTCGTCATCCTCGGCTCGGGGCCGAACCGGGTGGGGCAGGGGATCGAGTTCGACTACTGCTGCGTCCACGCCGCCTACGCGCTCGCCGATGCGGGGTTCGAGACGGTGATGGTGAACTGCAACCCGGAGACGGTGTCGACCGACTACGACACCTCCGACCGCCTCTACTTCGAGCCGCTCACCCTCGAGCACGTGGTCGAGATCTGCCGGCGGGAGCGGCCGTCGGGCGTCGTCGTCCAGCTCGGCGGGCAGACGCCGCTGAAGCTGGCGCGAGGTCTGGAGGCGGCCGGGGTGCCGGTGTGGGGGACCACGCCGGACGCCATCGACCTGGCGGAGGACCGCGAGCGCTTCGGAGCGCTGCTCGCCGCTCGCGGCATCCGTCAGCCCGACAACGCGATCGCACGGTCGATCGCCGAAGGGGTGGCGGCGGCGGACGACATCGGCTTCCCTCTGCTCGTGCGACCGAGCTACGTGCTCGGCGGACGGGCGATGGCGATCTGCTACGAACGTCGATCGCTCGAGCACTACCTGCGCGACGCCGAGGCGGTGTCGCCGGGACAGCCGGTGCTGCTCGACCGCTTCCTCGACGACGCGGTCGAGCTCGATCTCGACCTCATCGCGGACGGTTCGCGGGCGGTGGTCGCCGGCATCCTGCAGCACATCGAGGAGGCGGGCATCCACTCCGGGGACTCGGCCGCCGTGCTGCCGCCCCATTCGGTCTCCGCCGCGCAGCTCGACGAGATGCGGGCGATCGCCCGCGACCTCGCGCTCGAGCTCGGCGTCGTCGGCCTGATGAACGTGCAGTTCGCCATCCACGAGGGGGCGATCTACGTGCTCGAGGTCAACCCCCGCGCCTCGCGGACGGTGCCGTTCATCGCCAAGGCGGTCGGCGTACCGCTCGTCGGTCTCGCCGCGCGGCTGATGGCGGGGGCGACGCTCGACGACCTCGAGCTGGTCGCCGAGCCGGAGGTGCCGGGGATCTTCGTCAAGGCGCCGGTCTTCCCCTTCCGCCGCTTCCAGGGGGTCGATCCGCTGCTCGGTCCCGAGATGAAATCGACCGGCGAGGTGATGGGGGTGGGGAGCTCTCTCGGCCAGGCGTTCGCCAAGGCGTGGATCGGCGCCGGCCATCGGCTGCCGACGGGCGGCACCGCGTTCCTTTCGGTCCACGACCGCGACAAGCCGGCGCTGCTGCCGATCGCGCGCGAGCTCGCCGAGCTCGGCTTCGAGCTGACGGCGACCGCCGGCACCGCGGCGGCCCTCGCCGGCGACGGACTCGAGGTCGCTCGGGTGCCCAAGGTCAACGACGGCGCCCGTCCGCACGTCGTCGATCGCCTGCTGTCGAAGGAGGTCGACCTGGTGGTCAACACACCGCTCGGCGCGGCGAGCCACGACGACGACGCGATCATCCGGCAGAGCGCGCTCAAGTTCGACATCCCCTGCATCACCACCCTCTCGGGGGCCCGCGCCACCGTCGCCGGCATCCGTGAGATGGCCGAGGGGACCCTCGCGGTCGAGCCGCTGCAGAGCCTGCACGCCCGTGTCCGTCGGGCGCCGGCGACCGTCGCGGAACCGAGCGGGCGATCGCCGGTCTGAGCGGTGCCCGGCGTGCTCTGGTAGCTTGGAGCGCAGCGAGGAGAGCGACCGATGAGTGACACGAGGATCGAGCGGGACAGCCTCGGTGAGATCGAGGTGCCCGCCTCCGCCTACTACGGCGCCCAGACCGAGCGCGCGCGCCGCAACTTCCCGGTCAGCGGCCTGACGTTCCCGCGTCGGTTCGTCGCGGCGATGGGCCTGATCAAGTCGGAGGCGGCGGCGGTCAACGCCGAGATGGGGATCGTCGACGAGGAGATCGCGGCGG
>JBPEXA010000100.1:0-2001 GCA_052032135.1 Thermoanaerobaculia bacterium
GGCCGCCGGCGCCCGCATCCTCTTCTCCGGCGACATCGGGCGCCGGCACGATCTGCTGCTCGCGGCGCCGACCCCGGCGACCGATGCCGACTGGATCATCATGGAGTCGACCTACGGGCACCGCGAGCACGATCGCCGCAACCCGATCGACGCCATGCGACCGATCGTCGAGCGGGCGATCCGCAAGCGCGGGACGCTGATGATCCCCTCGTTCGCGGTCGGCCGTGCTCAGGCGATGCTCTATTGCCTTCATCGGCTGTTCGAGACCGACCCGCGGCTCACGCTGCCGGTGTTCGTCGACTCGCCGATGGCGACCAGCGTCACGCGCATCTACCACCAGTTCCCGGCGCTCCACAAGCTGACGGCCGGAGAGGCGCGCGACGCCCTCGGCTTCGCCCGCTTCGTCGCCTCGGTCGAGGAGTCGAAGGAGCTCAGTGCCAGCCGCGAGCCGAAGGTGATCATCGCCGCCAGCGGCATGGTGACCGCCGGCCGGATCCTCCACCACATGAAGGCGTTCGTCGGCGACGCCCGCAACACCGTGCTGCTCCCCAGCTACCAGGCCCCCGGAACCCGTGGCGCGGCCCTCGCCGAGGGAGCGGATTCGATCAAGATCCACGGCCGCCACTACGGCGTCGAAGCGGAGGTCGAAAAGCTCGACCTCTACTCCGCCCACGCCGATCGCGACGGGCTGCTCGCCTGGCTCGCAGGCGCCGAGACGGCGCCTCGGCGGGTCTTTCTCGTCCACGGCGAACCGGTGCCGGCGGACGCTCTGCGGCAGGCGATCGGCGAGCGCTTCGGCCATCCGGTGCACATCCCCGACCACCTCGAGACGGTCGACCTCGACTAGCGATGGAGCGTCACCGATGAACGATCGAGACGAGCCGACGGCACGCTGGGGCACCCCCCGCTACCCGTACGACCGGCACCTCACCGAGGGCCACAACCCGTTCCTGCGCGAGCGGCGGCGGGCGTTCCGCATCTTCCGCGAGTTCATTCGGGGCTTCCGCGCCTTTCACACCATCGGCCCGTGCGTCACCGTCTACGGCTCGGCGAGGTTCCGCGAGGGGCACCGCTACTACGAGCTCGCCCGGGAGGCGGGCCGGCGGCTGGCGAAGGCCGGCTTCGTGGTGATGACCGGCGGCGGGCCGGGGGTGATGGAGGCGGCGAACCGGGGGGCGCGCGAGGCGGGCGGGCCGTCGGTCGGCTGCAACATCGAGCTCCCCCGCGAAGAACAGCACAACCCCTACCTCGACCGCTGGGTCGAGTTCCGCTACTTCTTCGTGCGCAAGGTGATGCTGATCAAGTACTCGTACGCCTTCTTCGCCATGCCCGGCGGCTTCGGCACCATGGACGAGGTGTTCGAGACGGCGACCCTGATCCAGACCGGCAAGATCGACAACTTCCCGCTGGTGCTGATGGGGACCGAGTACTGGGAGCCGCTGTTCGACTTCATGCGCCGCAGCATGCTGGCGGAGGGGACGATCAACGAGGACGAGTACCTGCCGCTGATGCTGACCGACGACATGGACGAGGCGGTCGAGTTCGCGGTGCGCGGCGCCGAGACGCTGCTCGCCGGCCACCAGCGGCTGCAGCCGCTCGGTTGAGGCGGCGACGGCCCGAAGAGAAAGAGCCCCGGCGGCGCCGGGGCTCTCCTCGAACGGCCGTGATGCGCCGGATCAGCGCTGCGGGAACAGCTCGGCGAGATCGCAGTCGTCGACCACCATCCCTCCACCTTCGCCGGTCACGCACGCCTCGTTGATGTAGGCGTCCCAACCGCCGGGCTGGACGCAGGTGTAGAGCTCGGAGCCCCCCACCGGCAAGAGCGCGAAGAAGGCGTCGCAGTTCGGCTGCATCGGGTCGACGACGGTGACGTTGATCAGGTCGACGTCGCCGGTGTTGGTGACCTCGATCTCGAAGATGAAGTCGTCGAACGGATCGGCGACGTAGAGATCGGGCGTGCCGGGCGGGTCGTCCTCCTCCATCTTGCGGATGTCGATCGCC
>JBPEXA010000101.1:0-1641 GCA_052032135.1 Thermoanaerobaculia bacterium
GAGGCGGCGTCGGCGGCGACCGGTGAGGCCTTCGAGGTCGAGGTGCGCGGCAGGCGCCTGCCGGCGCGGGTGGTCGATCTGCCGTTCTACCGCCGGCCGCCGGCCGCGGTTCAATAGACTAGTTCGAGGAGGGGCGAGAGGATGTATCCGGAAACCTACCTGTACTCCGACGAGCACGAGTGGTTCCACGTCGAGGGGGACGAGTGCACCGTCGGCATCACCCACTTCGCGCAGGACGAGCTCGGGGAGGTCGTCTTCGTCGAGCTGCCGGAGGTCGGTTCGACCTTCGACGCCCACGACGAGATCGGCACCATCGAGTCGGTGAAGGCGGTGTCGGAGATCTACACCGCGGTTCCAGGCGAGGTGATCGCGGTCAACGACCGTCTCACGGAGAGCCCCGAGACGGTGAACGACGATCCACACGGCGAAGGGTGGCTGATCCGGCTGCGGTTGGCGGAGGGCGCCGATCTCGAAGGGTTGATGGACGCGGATCGCTACCGGGAGTTCATCTCCAACGGTTAAGGGCTTCCAGTTCGAAGGGGTGCTCGCCGTCGTCGGCGTCGGCAGCTGGCTGGTGGCGATCGTCGCCCGATTGAGCCGGCTCGGCCTCGCCGGCCTCACCGACCTGTCGCTCTATCCCCTCTATGCCGCCGCCGGCGTCCTCGGCTGGGGCCTCGGCAACGTCTGGGTGGTGCGGCGTCGGGGCCTGGCGGCGAGCGCCCGACGGGCGCTGCTGCCGGTCTACCTGCTGGCGCCGGTCGGGGTCCTGTTCCTCGCCTGGTCGACGACCGACGCCGGCCGCCAGCTGGCGATCCCTCTCGCCCCGGTGTACGCCGCCGGCGTCTTCGCCGTCCTCTTTCTGGTGCCGGTCTCCTTCGCCCGCCGCTAGGCGCGGTCGAGGAGCATGGCGTCGCCGTACGAGTAGAAGCGGTAGCGGCGCTCGATCGCTTCGGCGTAGGCGTCGAGCACCACCTGTCGCCCGGCGAAGGCGGAGACCAGCATCAGCAGGGTCGACCGCGGCAGATGGAAGTTGGTCAACAGGCGGTCGACCACGCGGAAGCGGTGGCCCGGGGTGATGAAGAGCGACGTCCGTCCGGCGCCCGTCACCACCGCTCCGTCCTCGGCCGCAGCGCTCTCGAGGGCGCGGACGACGGTGGTCCCGACGGCGACGATCGCGCCACCGCGGTCGCGGGTCGCGCGAAGGCTTTCGGCGACCGTCGGCGGGATCTCGAAGCGCTCCTCGTCCATCCGATGCTCGTGGACGAGGTCGCTGGTCACCGGTTTGAAGGTCCCGATGCCGACGTGGAGCGTGAGCTCGGCGACCTCGATGCCGGCTGCCGCGAGGCGCTCGAGCAGCCGCCGCGTGAAGTGCAGGCCGGCGGTCGGCGCGGCGATCGCACCCGGGTGCCTGGCGTAGACGGTCTGGTAGCGATCGACGTCGTCGGCGCGGTCGTCGCGGCGGATGTAGGGGGGCAACGGGACGTGCCCGAGCCGCTCGAGATGAGGCTCGATCGGCTCCGAGAAGCGCAGGTGGAAGAGACCGCCGTCGCGGTCGACGACCTCCGCCTCGACGGTGGCGGCGAGCCGTAGCCGCGAGCCGGGGCGGGCGCGCCGTCCCGGCTTGACGAGCGCCGTCCACTC
>JBPEXA010000102.1:0-1705 GCA_052032135.1 Thermoanaerobaculia bacterium
GCCCCTACGAGATCGTCCGCCTGATCGGCGCCGGCGGCATGGGCGTGGTCTACGAGGCGCGCGACACCCGGCTCGAGCGACGGGTGGCGCTCAAGTTCCTGCCGCCCGAGGTGGGGCGCGACCCGGAGGCGAAGGCGCGGCTGCTGCGGGAGGCCCGCGCCGCGTCGGCGATCGAGCATCCGAGCCTGTGCAACCTCCACGATCTCGGCGAGACCGCCGACGGTCAGCTCTACCTGGTGATGGCCTACTACGAGGGCCGGACCCTCAAGGAGCGCCTGCAGTCCGGACCGCTGCCGCCGGACGAGGCGGCGACGATCACCCGCCACCTCGCCCGCGGTCTCGGCAAGGCGCACGCCGCCGGTATCGTCCATCGCGACCTCAAGCCGGCCAACATCCTGCTGACCGACTCCGGGCGTCCGGTGATCCTCGACTTCGGCGTCGCCAAGGTCGGTGGCGCCGCCGATCTCACCCGTGCGGGCAGCACGCTCGGCACCCCCGCCTACATGTCGCCGGAACAGGCGCGCGGCCGGCCCGCCGATCATCGCGCCGATCTGTGGTCGCTCGGCGCGGTGCTCTACGAGATGCTCGCCGGTCGCCGGCCGTTCGGCGGCGACGACCCCCACGCGGCGCTGCTGGCGATCCTCAACGACGAGCCGCCCGAGCTGCCAGCGAGCGTTCCGGTCGAGCTCCGTCAGCTGGTCGGCCGGCTGCTGGTGAAACAGCGCGAGGAGCGGCTCGGCTCCGCCGACGAGGTGGTGCGGTCGCTCGGCGACACGCCGACCCTCACCGCGGTCCCCCCGCCAAGGCGCCCGCAGGGTCGCCGCTGGGCGCTCGGCGCCGGGATCGTCGCGGCGATGCTGGCCGTCGTCGTCGGCTGGTGGGCGCTGCGCCCGCCGCCGCCCACCACCGGGGCCGCGCCGGCGGCGTCGGCGCGACCGAAGCTCGCCGTCCTCTTCTTCGACAACGTCGGCGACAATCCCGCCCTCGACTGGATGCGCACCGGCATCACCGACATGCTGGTCACCGACCTCGCGCAATCGCCCGGGCTCGAGGTGATCAGCACCAGCCGCCTGCACCAGGCGCTGGCGCGGCTCGACGCCCTCGATCGGGAGGAGCTGCCGTTCGACCTCGTGCAGCAGATCGCCGCCGAGACCGGCGCCGCGGTCATCGTGCACGGCAGCTTCGTCCAGCTCGGCGACGTCCTCGAGGTCGGCTTCGAGCTCGAAGACCTGGTGACCGGAACCCTGCTGCAGGCGGGGCGCTTCGGCGGCAGCGGCTCGGAAAGTCTCTTCGAGGTGGTCGACGAGCTGTCGGCGGCGATCCGCAACCGCTTCCAGCTCGAGGGGTCGCCGCAGCGGCCGGAGTCGATCCAGCTGGTGACCACCGACTCGCCGGAGGCGTGGCGCTTCTACACCGAGGCGCTCGATCTCCAGCGCCGCGCCCGCGATCAGGAGGCGATCGCACTGCTCGAGCAGGCGGTCGCCATCGACCCGCGATTCGCGCTGGCGCTGGTCAACCTCGGCCGCTTCCACCGCAATCTCGGCCGCGCGACGCTGGGGCGCGAGTACCTCGAACGGGCGCTGGCCGAGAAGGACCGCCTGCCAATCGACCGTCGGCTGCCGATCGAAGCGTCGTACTACGGCGCACGCTGGGCGACCTACGGTAAGGCGATCGACCTCTACCGGGAGGCGATCGAAGAACGCCC
>JBPEXA010000103.1:0-7907 GCA_052032135.1 Thermoanaerobaculia bacterium
CCGAGGCGAGCGCGATCCCCGACGACTGGTCCGGCATCGGCTGGTTCCGGCTGGCGATCGAGGTGGCGCCGGAGGTCGCCCACGTCCCGGTGGCGATCGACCTCGAGCATCACGGCGCGCTCGAGCTGTTCGTCGACGGGCGGTCGCTGGCGACCTACGGCCGGTTCGCCGACGATCCGGCGCGGATCGAGGCCGCCGCCCAGCCGAGCGCGCTGCACTTCGAGCTCGACGCCGGCCGCCATCTGCTGGCGGTGCGGTACGCCAATCCACGACCCGAGGCGTTCAACCGCGTCGCCTGGCCGGCCGGCTTTGGAGGGTGGATCGGGGAGAGCGGCGCGATCGCTTCGCACGAGCTCGAGATGTCGCGCGCCCGTCGCATGGACACCGCGCTCTTCTGCGCCATCTTCCTCTCCTTCGCGGTCCTCCACCTGCTGCTCTTCGCCTACTACCCTCGGCAGCGCGAGCACGTCGACTTCGCGCTGCTCTGCCTGGTGTCGGCCGGGCTCGCCTTCCTGCTGATGTACAAGCGGGAGATCGCCGACCCCCGGTTCGTGCTCGTCTCCGAGCCGACGATGAACGTCCTCGGCGTCCTCTTCGGCGTCTTCGCCCTGCGCTTCGTCTACGGCATCTTCTACGAACGGCCGCCGCGCTACTTCCCGTGGGCGCTGGCCGCCGCGGCGGTGTTCTGCGTCTGGACGGTGATCGAGCCCGCTCACTCGCTCACCTTCGTCTTCCTGATCATGCTCGCCGCCTGCCTCGAGCTGATCCGCGTCGTCGTCGTGGCGCTCGTCCGCCGCCAGCGCGGCAGCGCCATCCTCGGCGCCGGTGTGCTCGCCCTCGGCGTCGGCTTCGCCCTCGGCCTGCTCTCCAACCTCGGCGTCCTGCCGCACAGCCCGATGATCGCCACCCTGCTGCCGTTCGTCTCGCTGATCGCGCTCCTGCTGTCGATGTCGATCTACCTCTCCTCGACCTTCGCCGGCACCCAGCGCGCGCTGCGCCGGCAGCTGGCGGAGGTCGAGCGACTGTCGGAGGAGAAAGTCGCGAGAGAGCGTGAGGCTGCCGAGCAGCGACTGGCGCACGAGCTGCTCGCGGTCGAGAACGAGCGCAAGACGGCCGAGCTCGAGGAGGCTCGCGAGCTCCAGCTGGCGATGCTGCCCAAAGAGCTGCCGACCGTCCCCTCGCTCGAGATCGCCGCCGACATGCAGACCGCCACCGAGGTCGGCGGCGACTACTACGACTTCCTGGTCGACGACGGCGGCACGCTGCACCTGGCGCTCGGCGACGCCACCGGGCACGGCGTGCGCGCCGGCATGATGGTGGCGGCGACCAAGAGCCTCTTCCAGGCACTGGCCGATGGTGACGACCTCCCCGCCACCCTCGAGCGCTCGCGAGCGGTGCTCAAGCGGATGCGGCTCAAGCGACTGGCGATGGCGCTCATCCTCGGCCGCTACCACAACGGGTCGCTCGAGCTGGCGGCAGCCGGCATGCCGCCGATCTGCGTCTACCGGGCGGCGACCGCCGCCACCGAGACGATCGAGCTGCCCGGCATGCCGCTCGGCGCCCTCGACCACTTCCCCTATCGCGGCTGCACCGTCGAGCTCGCTCCCGGCGACCGCGTCCTGCTGATGAGCGACGGGCTACCGGAGCGCCGCAACGGCGACGACGAGATGCTCGGCTACGAACGAGCCGCCGAGCTGTTCGCCCGCCATGCCGCGAAAGCGCCGGCGGAGGTGATCGCCGCGCTGCGCGCTGCCGGCAGCGCATGGGCGGACGGCGCCCCCCCACACGACAACGTCACCCTGGTCGTGCTCGGCGTGGCGCCGTCGCCGGCGAGCGACTGAAGCGCCGCGCTCGTCAGGGCACCGCGGTCGACCAGGCGGAGGTGTCGCCCGACTCGAAGCCGTCGGCGAAGATCGAGCCGGTATCGAGACCGGGGCGGTAATTCGGCAGCGTGCAGCGCTGCCGGCGCGACTGCTCGAGCGTGAACAGCTCCATGCACAGGTCGTCGGTGTAATCCATGTAGTTCTCGATCGGGTCCGGCGAACCGCACGACTCCGCACCCGCCGGGCAACCGAAGCGGGGCTGCGCCTCCGGGTTGGTGTCGCAGATCAGATCGTCGGTGGCGTAGCAGTCGGGGGGCGTGTCGGGCCCGCAGCCGCCGTTGAAGGTGTGCTCGAGCCCGAGGTAGTGGCCGACCTCGTGGGTCGCGGTCCGGCCCTGGTCATACGGCGGGCCGCGCGGCGCGTCGCGACCGAAGGCGTCCCACAGGATGACCACCCGGTCGAACGGCTGGCCGACGTTGCCGCCACCCCCGTCGGCCGGCAGGAACGGCACGTAGCCGAGCGCGCCGCTCGCCAGGTTGGTGTAGATGTTCATGTAGCGGTTGGGATCCCAGGCGAGGGAGTTCCAGTACGCCCCCTGGTCGTTGAACCAGGTGGTGTTGCAGCTGCGGGTGATGCCGGTGGTCGCGTTGCCGTCCGGGTCGACGGTCGCCAACCGGAACTGGATCGCGGTGTCGGTGCCGAACTGTCCGTTGGTGCCGGGCAGCGCCAGGAAGTCCTCGTTGAGGATGTCGATCTGCGACTGCACCAGGGCGTCGGAGATGTCGCCCACCGAACAGCCGTCGTTCATGATGATGTGGACGACGACGTCGATCGTGTAGGTCGGTCCCGGATCGTAGGCCGGGATCGGGTTCGTCAGGTTCGATGAGCAGTCGGAAGGGTCACCCTCGGTGGTGCCGTAGAGCATCTCGCGCACCTCGCGGCTCGGCGTGCCGCAGCGCAGCCCCTGCTCGCCGAACTCCTCCGACGCCTTGAACGCCTCCCAGTCGGTCGCCGGATCCTGGGCCGCCAGCGGTGCCGCGGCGGCGAGGATCGCGATCGCCGGAACGATCAGAGTCAGAGCTCGGACGTGATGTCGCTGCATGGGGCCTCCTCGCTGCATCGAACCGGCCGTGCGGACCTCGCCGATCGATGGCCTCCGATGCTACCCGCCGGCGTCGCCGGCGTCCAAGAGCAGGCGCAGGGTGTGGTCGAGGAGATCCCGCCCGCCCGGCTCGCCATGCGAGGGGACCACCGTCTCGGCGCCCGGAAAGCGGTCGACGGCGGCGCGGATGGCGTCGGGCCATGCCGCCAGATCGGCGTCGACGGTGTTGCCGAGCGACGATCGCTCCGCCGGCCGCACCGCGCACCCTCCGAACAGCAGTCGCGCCCCCTCGATCCACACCATCAGGTTGTCGCGGGTGTGAGCGGGGCCGGGGTAGAAGACGGTCACCGGGCCGAGATCGACCGTCGCCCCCGTCGACGCGAGAACCTCGAGAGCTCGGAGCCCCGCGCGGTCCTCGGCCGGCGCCAACCGTGCCGTGAGCGGATGAGCGAAGACCGGTATCGAGCGCTCCGCGAGCACCGCCCGCCCGCCCAGCCGGTCGTCATGGAAGTGAGTCACCACCGCCCGCGTCACGGGAAGGCCGAGCTCGCTGTCGACCCACGCCAACAGCTCCCGAGTCGGCTCGGCTCCCCAGGCGGTGTCGACCAGCATCACGCCGTCGCCGTCGGCGACGACGAGGCCGTGCGACGGGAAGCGGACACCGCTGTCGAGCCGGCGCCAGGTGGTGTGGAGCCAGACCGACGCAGCGAGCCGGCCCACCTCGAGGTCGGGAGTGATCGATCGTGCCTGTGGCGACCAGCTCGCCGATCGGTCCGTGCTCGAGCAGACCGGCAACAGCAGACTCGCGAGCAGGAGCGCCACCGTTCGACGCACGCTGGCACAACGGCCACGAGAGGCCTCGACCGGCTCGGTCACAGGCGTTCCCGCGGGAGTTTCCCGCGCCGGCCGAGCCAGATCGTCGAGACGATCGCCAGCAGCGCGGTCAGCATCTGGAACGCGAACGGCACCCAGCCGGCGATCGCGCTCTCCCCCACCGACCAGACGTTCCATGCGAGGTTCATCAGGACGTGGAGTGCGATCGGCGCGGCGAGTGTGCGCCAGCGCGCATAGAGCCAGGCGAAGACTCCAGACCCGAAGCCGGTCAGCAGCAACAGGCCGACCCCCTCGGCGAGCGAGCCGGCGTCCTCCGCGTGGCCGTACCCGAAGAGCAGCGAGGTGGCGATCAACGCCGGCCACAACCCCCAGCCGGCGCGACGATGCAGCTGGCCGAACGCGAAGCCGCGGAAGACGACCTCCTCGGCGAACGGCGACAGCAGAGCGAGGTAGGCGACCTCCCCGACCCGAGCGTCGGCCGCCAGCGGCTGGGTGAAGGCGAAGAACAGCCACATCGGAGCGACCGCGAGCGCCATCCACCCGATGGCGGCAGGCCACGGTCCGCCGAGACCGAGCTCGAGCGCGCCGGCAGCCGGCCGCCGGCGATGCAGGCCGCAGACGATCGCCCACACCAGCACGACCTCGAGCACCGCCAGCAGGGAGCGCGGCAGCCAGAAGCCCACCTCGTCGAAGAGACTCCGGTAGCCGTTGAACAGGCTGAGCAGGCTCTCCAGGTACCAGTAGGCGACCATGCCGGTGGCCACGACCACGACCACCCGCCATCCGTGAGCTCGGGAGCGCTCCATCCCGGCATTGTAGAGGCCGGCTCGAAGGCGACTCCACGTAACGCTTTCGCGCCGGCAACCGCCAGATCCTCTACAGGCGAACGGCCGCTCGCCACTGGCGGCAACCGATCGCTGGGATAGGATCTCGACAACCGGTACCGGACTTTGGCGCACGACGTCATCATCGACCGCCTCGAGCAGGCGGTGAGCACCTGCCAGACCCTCGAGCAGAAGTGCGAGGCGGCACGGGCACCGGTGCAGGACCTGCTCGGCCGCAGCCAGGAGCTGGTGGGCACCATCCAGTCCGAGGCGGAGGCGGCGGAGGGGGCGGCCGAGGAAGCGGTCGCCCAGTTCGAGCAGATCCGCGGCGAGATCGAAGCCGCCGCCGCTGCGGCCCGCTCGCCGCTCGGTGATCTCGCCCAGCAGGCCGAGGAGCTGGCGACGCGGGGGCGCAGCGCGCTGGAAGAGGTCTCTCAGGCGCTCGAGGGGCTCGGCTCGGCCCGCGAGGCCCTGAGCGCGGCGCATGCGGAGGGGCAGCAGCTCGCCTCGTCGAAGGTGCAGGCGATCGGCGCCCAGGTCGAGGCGCTCCAGGGAGCTGCCAATCAGGGCCTCGAGGCCGCCGGTGCCGCCATGACCGCGCTGCAGGAGGCGGTCGGCGCCGCTCGCACGCGCCTCGGCGAGGCGCAGCAGCGCTGGGGGCAGGCGATGCAGGCGCTGAGCGAGGTCGCCGACGAGCAGATGACGGCCGTGCTCGACGGCAGCGGCGAGCTGATCCGCACCATCGGTAGCGCACTCGTCGGCGCCGGCAACGCGATGGTCGAACAGCACAACACGGCGATGGACGCGTTGTGGGAGGGCTTCGCCGTCGACCTCCCGGAGACGGTCGGCGCGGAGCTCGAAACGGTGTCGCAGGTGCTCGACGGCGTCGACACCGTCCAGGCGCAGCAGGCCGAGGCGTTGAGAGCGGCGGCCCCCGAGGTGACCGGCCTGGTCGAGGGGCTGGCCGACGTGCTCGGCAGCCTGCAGGGCGACGTCGCCGATTCCGCTTCGAAGGTCCCCGGATAGCGCGATGAGCGTCGACGCGGCAGGCATCAACAAGCTGATGCGGCTGTTCACCGCCGCCCAGGCGAAGAACGACCGCAGCCTGGCGGCGGTCGACAGCCTGCTGACCTGGGCCGAAGAGGCGGGCGGCAAGGTCGAGGAGGAGTTCGGGGCGTTCGTCTCGGAGGTCGGCGCCCTGCAGTCGGCGGTCGAGGGTGAAGCCGGCAACGCCTCGACGGCGCTCGGCCAGCTGACGACGGCGGCGCAGGGCGCGGCCGGCAACGTCGGCCAGGCGACCGGCACCGTCGGCAGCGCGGCTGACTCGGCGACCGCCAGCGTCGAGAAGAGCACCGAGGCGGTCAACGAGCGCTCGGGAGCGATCGAGACCCGCTTCGCCGCGGCCGGCGGCGCGCTGGACGCCAACGAGAGCAGCGTCCAGTCGGACGGCGAGTCGGTGGGCGGCGCCCTCGACGGGCTGTCCGAGAAGGTGGGCGCCACCTCGGAGCAGCTCGACGGCGCGCTCGGCGACGCCGCCGAGACCTTCGGCACCCAGGGCGACGCCATCGAGGGCGAGGTCGCCGGCGCCCTGCGCGAGGGCGGCGAGAAGACCACCTCCGAGTTCGAGTCGCAGGCGGGGAGCTGCGAAGGCCGTGTCGGTGATCTCGAGACCGGCCTCAACGGCACCTACGAGAGCTGGAACGGCGAAGCGGAGGGGGCGAAATCCGGCCTCCTGGAGGGGATCTCCAGCGCAGCCGGGAACGTCGTCCAGAACCTCATCGAGACGGCCGATGCCAGCCTCCGCGAGCCGTGCGATCGACTGCAGTACGAGGTGATGGCGCCGACCCAGGAGAATCTCGGACGGGTGATCGAAGCGGCCGAGTCGTGGGGCGAGCAGACCGCTGACTTCTCCGGCTCCACCGACGACATCGACCGCGGCTATCAGGCGAAACAGCGTCTCGACGCGGTGGGAGACTGACGATGGCGATGTTCGCGGGACAGGAGCGACTGGTCGAGCTGCTCGAGAGCGTGCCGCAGCAGCTCCAGGAGCTGACCAAGCGGGGCGGCACCGTCCAGAAGGCGCTCGAGCGCATGCTGCAGACGGCGTCGACCCAGCGCGGCCAGATCGAGGGGCTGTCGTCGCAGCTGAGCCAGGCGCTCGGCGGGCTGCAGCAGTTCTGCGAGGGGGCGGTCGAGCAGATCGAAGAGCGCACCGAAGCGGTGAGCGGCGCCGCCGGCGATTGCGAGTCGGCGCTCGGCAAAGCGGCCGGCGACACCGAAGCGGCCGCCGAGAGCGCCGGGCAGAGCGCCGAGGCGCTGGAGGGGATGCTCGAGGCGGGCGAGGGGCGGGTCGAGCAGAGCGGGAGTCAGGTGAGCGCCGCCTCGGCGGCCCTCGCCGCCGGACTCGACTCGGGCACCGGCGAGGTCGAAGGCGCCGCCGGAGAGGTCGGCGCCGCGGCCGGCGAGCTCTCGGGCGCGGTCGAGGGAGCCAAGGAGAACGTCGCGTCGGCGATCGAAGGCCTCTGCGGCAAGCTCGACGCGATGGCCGGCCAGGTGGGACAGAGTGCCGAGGGCGCCCTCGACGGCCTCGAGCAGGCGGCGAGCGAGCACGCGCAGGGAGTGGCGGGAGTCGCCGGCGATCTGACCGCGTGGGCCGAGACGGCTCGCGAAGCGGCTCAGAGCCGGCTCGAAGGCGAGATCGAAGCGCCGATCGTCCAAGAGGCGAGCACGGTGCCGGAGACCGTCTACGAGCTCGAGGCGCGCCTGCAAGAAGTCGATCAGAGCTCGGGGCAGTCGGTCGACCACCTCGGCTCGCTCTTCGAGGGGGTGCGGGAGCAGTCGTCGAGCAGCAAGGAGCTCGCCGACACCGTGTCGCACATCGC
The DNA here is from genome assembly GCA_052032135.1 of Thermoanaerobaculia bacterium. Classification (GTDB taxonomy): domain Bacteria; phylum Acidobacteriota; class Thermoanaerobaculia; order Multivoradales; family JAHEKO01; genus CALZKB01. Next base: position 7,466 of record JBPEXA010000103.1, read on the forward strand.
CCGGGAACTGGGGATCTGAAATGGCCGCAGCCGACCAGGCCGATCTTCTCGTCGACGAGCTCGCCTCCTCGAGCGGCGAGCTGGTGGGGGCGCTCGAGGACGTCGAAGGGATGGCGTCCGAGATCGACACCACCTTCGACGAGCTGGAGTCGGTCGCCGAGGAGGCCGCCACTCGCGTCCAAGAGAGCTGGACCAAGGTCCAGGAGGCGGGGCAGGACCTCGCCGAGCTGATCGCCGAGCAACAGCAGGCGCTCGGCGGCGATCTGGAGACGGCGATGGGCGCGCTCGGGCAGGCGGGTGAAGCGCTCGGCTCGCTGGAACAGAGCGTCGCCCAGGCGGGCGAGGGGGAGAAGGGGGCGCTCGATCAGACCGCCGACGCGCTCACCCAGGGTGCCGAGACGGTCGACGGCCTGCTCGAGAGCGTCGAGCAGCTGGAGTCGGC
>JBPEXA010000104.1:0-6640 GCA_052032135.1 Thermoanaerobaculia bacterium
ACCTCGTCGCTGACGATCACCCAGATCGCCATGGCGACCGAGCGACCGGAGCGGTTCGTCGGGCTCCACTACTTCAACCCGGTACCGGTGATGAAGCTCGTGGAGGTGGTCCGCACCCTCGCCACCGACGACGCGGTGCTCGAGGCGGTGCACCAGTTCGTGCGCGACACCGGCAAGGAGCCGGTCTCCTGCCGCGACAACTCCGGCTTCATCGTCAACCGGCTGCTCGTCCCCTACCTGCTCGACGCGATCCGCGCCTACGAGGAGGGGGTCGGCAGCGTCGAGGACATCGACAAGGCGATGCAGCTCGGCTGCGGTTATCCGATGGGGCCGTTCACGCTGCTCGACTTCGTCGGCCTCGACACCACCTACTACATCGCCAACATCATGTTCGACGAGTATCGCGAGAAGCGGTTCGCCCCGCCCCCGCTGCTCAAGCAGATGGTGCTCGCCGGCCGCTACGGGCGCAAGAGCGGGCGCGGCTTCTACGACTATTCCGGCGACTGATCGGGTGCTACCCTCGGCATGACCGTTCACGATGAAGCGTCACGCGCCCACTCCCGCCGCGGCGGCGGCGCCGCCACGAACGGAGACCTCGCCTTGACCGAGGTGATGCTCGACGAGGAGGGGGTCGGCGTCCTGTTCGGCACCCGCGACGAGCACCTGCGGCAGATCGAGAACGCCTTCGACGTCCAGCTCGCCGCGCGCGGCAACAAGGTCCGCATCGAGGGGCCGGACGAGAACCGGGCGCTCGCCGAGAAGCTGCTGGTCGAGCTGTCGGCGATCGTCGAACAGGGGTACCCGCTGCGCTCCGAGGACGTGCACACGGCGGTGCGGGTGCTGCGCGAGGCGCCGGAGAGCTCGCTCGCCGACTTCTTCCTCGCCGACGGCCTGCTCGCCTCGGTGCAGCAGCGGGTGCGACCGCGCAGCGTCCACCAGCGCCTCTACCTGCAGGCGATGGCGGAGAGCGACCTGGTGGTGTCGGTGGGGCCGGCCGGCACCGGCAAGACCTACCTGGCGGTGGCGATGGCGGCGGTCGCCCTGCAGGAGCAGCAGGTGCGGCGGCTCATCCTCGCCCGACCGGCGGTCGAGGCGGGGGAGAAGCTCGGCTTCCTCCCCGGTGACCTGGTCGAGAAGGTCAACCCCTACCTGCGCCCCCTCTACGATGCGCTCTACGACATCATCGGCTTCGACAAGGTGTCGCGGATGCTCGAGCGGGGGACGATCGAGGTCGCGCCGATCGCCTTCATGCGCGGCCGCACCCTCAACGACAGCTTCATCATCCTCGACGAGGCACAGAACACGACCCCCGAGCAGATGAAGATGTTCCTCACCCGTGTCGGCTACGACTCGAAGGCGGTCGTCAACGGCGACATCACCCAGATCGACCTGCCGAGCGGCAAGACCTCGGGCCTGCGCGAGGCGCTCGAGGTGCTCGACGGGGTCGACGGCGTCCGCTTCGTCCACTTCACCGAGCGCGACGTCGTCCGCCACCCGCTGGTGGCGAAGATCGTTCAGGCCTACGAGCGTCGCGAGGCGGAGCGCGCCACGGAGGCGTCGCGGGACCGTGACGGCGAGAGCGGCGATCGCTAGCGAGATCGTCCTCCAGAACGCCGCCGGCCACGACGGCGACGCCGTCGCGCGGCTCGAACGGTGGCTCGCCGAGCTGGTCGCGGCGCTCGCCCCCGACGTCGACAGCTTCACCGGCCGGCTCGCCGACGACGACGAGGTCCAGCGATGGAACGCCCGGCTGCGGGGGCACGACCGGCCGACCGACGTGCTGTCGTTTCCCGGCGAGACGACGCCCGACGGCGTCCACCTCGGCGACGTGCTGATCGCGCTGCCGACCGCGCGGCGGCAGGCGGAGCGGCTGGGGCACCCCCTCGACCGCGAGCTGCGGGAGCTGCTCCTGCACGGGCTCCTGCACTGTCTCGGCCACGACCACGAGACCGACGACGGAGAGATGGCGGCGCTCGAGCTCGAGCTGCGCCGCCGGTGGATCGACGATGCGTGACGCCGAGGCGGGCGAGGGCGGGATGCGGACCGGCAGCATCGCGCTCGTCGGGCGGCCCAACGCCGGCAAGTCGACGCTGATGAACCGGTGGCTGGGCGAGAAGCTGGCGATCGTCTCCGACAAGCCGCAGACGACGCGCCACCGGTTGATCGGCCTGCTGACCGACGCCGACGGACAGGTGATCTTCCTCGACACCCCCGGCATCCACAAGCCGCTCCATCACCTCAACGAACGAATGATGTGGCACGCCGAGGAGGCGATGCGCGAGGCCGACGTCCTCTGCCTGCTGGTCGACGCCTCGACCCGCTTCGGCTCCGGCGACGCCTATCTGCTCGAGCGCATCCGCGAGCGCGAGCAGCCGGCGTTCGTCGCCCTCAACAAGGTCGATCGGGTCAAGAAGTCGGCGCTGCTGCCGCGCATCGAGCGCTACGCGGAAGGGGACCGCTTCGAGGCGATCGTGCCGATCAGCGCGCTGACCGGCGACGGCTGCGATCACCTCCTCGAGCTGCTGCGCGCCCGATTGCCGGAGGGGCCGCCGATCCATCCCGCCGATCTGCTGACCCCGCAGCCGGAGCGCTACATGGTCGCCGAGCGGATCCGCGAGCAGGTGCTGCAGCAGACGCGCGACGAGCTGCCGTTCACCACCGCCGTGCAGATCGACCGCTGGGAGGACAAGGGGGAGCGGGTGGTGCTCTACGCCACCATCCTCGTCGAGCGCTCCGGTCAGAAGAAGATCCTCGTCGGGCGCGGCGGCAGCCGCATCAAGTCGATCGGCACCGCCGCCCGCAAGGAGCTCGAGGCGCTCCTCGATCGGCCGGTCTACCTCGACCTGCGCGTTCGCCACCAGGCCGACTGGCGCGAGGATCGGCGGCTGCTCGCGCGCCTGGAGAGCGACGTCCTCGAGTAGCCGCGGCCGCCGCATCGCCCGCCGCGCCGCCGCCGTCGAAGCGGCTACAATGGCCGCTCCGCTCAGCAGCCCCGCCGCGCCACGCCGGTGCCGGCGGCGGTGGACAAGGCGATGGCCAAGACCCAGCCGATCGAACTGCTGGCCGCCAACCGGCGGACCGCACTGATTGCCGACACCCTGCGCCGGCTGGCGCGGCGCGGCGCGCGGACGCGCATCACCAACGTGCTCGGCAAGACGCGCCCCGAGGACGTCGCCAAGGTGCTGCCGACCCTCACCCCCGCCGACCAGGGCGAGATCTTCGCCATCCTCGCCACCGACTTCCCGCAGGGGGCGGGCGAGGTGCTGATGGAGATCGAGCCGGCGATCCGCCTGGCGCTGCTCGAGACGATCGACTCGAACACCATCGCCGCGATCGCCACGCGGCAGGCGGTCGACGACCGGGTGTCGCTGATGGAGTCGCTGCCCGAGGAGCGTCGCGACGAGGTGCTCGAGCTCGTCAACCTCGCGGAGCGCCAGGAGGTGCAGACCCATCTGCTCTACGGCGACGACACCGCCGGCCGGATCATGGACACGCAGTTCTACGCCATGGCCGAGGGGAGCACCATCGGCGAGGCGATCGCCTCGCTCCAGGAGTCGCGCGACCTCGAGAACATCTTCTATCTCTACGTGGTCGACGACGAAGGCCACCTGCGGGGGGTGACCTCGCTGCGGCAGCTGCTGCTGTCACCGCCGAGCCGCACCCTCGCCGAGGTGATGACGAGCGCCGTCCTCAAGGCTCACATCGAGACCGACCAGGAAGAGGTCGCCGATCTTGCCACCCGCTACAACCTGCTGGCGGTGCCGGTGGTCGACGACGACAACCGCCTGGTCGGCATCGTCACCGTCGACGACATCATCGACGTCGTCCAGGAGGAGGCGAACGAGGACTTCTTCAAGATGGTCGGCACCACCGAGGACGAGCTGGTCTACCAGGACCGCTCGTTCAAGGTCGCCGGCATCCGACTGCCGTGGCTGCTGGTCAACCTCGGCGGGCTGGTCGCCGCCGGCTGGCTGTTGCGCGGTTTCGCCGACACCCTCGGCGAGGGGCTCTACCTCACCCTCTACGCCTTCGTGCCGGCGATCATGGGCATGGGGGGCAACATCGGCAGCCAGACGTCGACGATCGCGGTGCGCGGCCTGGCGACCGGGCGGGTGTCGCTCGCTCCCGGCCAGAGCCGCAGCTTCCTCTGGCAGCAGGCGAAGGTCGGCGTCATCCTCGGCCTGGCGTGCGCCCTCATCGTCGGCTCGATCGCGCTGCTCTGGAAGGCGAGCCCCTTCCACGGCGTCGTCGTCGGGGTGTCGATGTACCTGGCGATCCTCCTCGCGTCGCTGACCGGCGCGCTGATCCCGATCGTCTTCGAGCGTCTCGGCATCGATCCCGCGGTCGCCGCCGGCCCCCTGGTGACCACCTCCAACGACATCACCGGGATCCTCATCTACTTCGGCCTCGCGCGGCTGATGGTCGGCTGGCTGGTCTGACGCCGGAACCCTCGGCCCATGCTCCGCAGCTCCGACGTCCTCCTGCTCGACGTCTTCGACCTGCACGAGAACGACCGCATCGTCACCTGGCTGTCGCCCTCGCACGGCAAGGTGCGGGGAGTTGCGCGCGGTGCGCGGCGCAAATACAGTCGCTTTGCCGGAGCGTTGCAGCCGCTGGCCAAGGCGCGAGTGACCTGGTTCCTCAAGGAGGGTCGGGACCTCGCCCGCATCTCGGCCGTCGAACTCGTGCGCCCGGCCCGGCGACTGCAGCAGGACCTCGAGGGCATCCTTCTCGGGGGCTACCTCGCCGGCCACGCGCTCGAATTCGCCCAGGAGAACGAACCCGGTGACCGCCTCTACCGCCTGCTCGACTCGACGCTCGAAGCGCTCGAGGAGGGTGTCGACCGCGATCTCGCGGCGCGCTATTTCGAGGCGTGGGCGCTGCGCTTGGCGGGGATCTTTCCGCCGCCCGTCGACTGCCCGCAGTGCGGTCGCGATCTCGCCGAGCGCGCCGTGCTCGCCGCCGGCGACGAGGCGTTGCTGTGCGACCGGTGCGGCAGCGGCAGCCGTGTCGGGCCGGAGGCGATCACCTTCCTGCGCCGCATCCGCCACCAGCCGTTGCGGCAGGCGGCCGGCGCGCCACCGTCGACCGCGACGCTGCGCGAGATCGAGACCTTGTGCGGCCGGATCCGGCGGGCGTTCCTCCAGCACGAGCTGAGGAGCTACCGCGTCATGCAGGAGACCTTGTGCAGTCCTTCCAGGAGCTGATCGCCGGCCTCTCCGGCTTCTGGGCGGAGCGCGGCTGCGTCGTCCAGCAGCCGTACGACCTCGAGGTCGGCGCCGGCACCATGCACCCGGACACCTTCCTCCGTGTGCTCGGCCCGGAGCCGTGGCGGGTCGCCTACGTGCAGCCGTCGCGCCGTCCGGCCGACGCCCGCTACGGTGACAACCCGTTCCGGCTCGGTAAGCACTACCAGTTCCAGGTCATCCTCAAGCCGTCGCCCGACGACGTGCAGCAGCTCTACGTCGACAGCCTGCGGGCGCTCGGCATCGACCTCTCCGTCCACGACCTGCGCTTCGAGGAGGACAACTGGGAGGCGCCGACGCTGGGCGCGTCGGGGGTCGGTTGGCAGGTGATGCTCGACGGCATGGAGATCACCCAGTTCACCTACTTCCAGCAGGCGGGCGGGATGGAGATGCGGCCGATCAGCGTCGAGCTGACCTACGGCCTCGAGCGACTGACGATGTTCCTCGGCCTGTCGCGCAGCGTCTACGAGATCGACTGGGTCGACGGCGGTCTCACCTACGGCCAGGTGCGGCACCAGGACGAGGTCGAGAGCTCGACCTACTACTTCGAAGTCGCCGACGTCGGCTTCCTCGAGCAGCAGTTCGACGGCTACGAGGCGGAGGCGCGGCGGTGCCTCGAGGCGGAGCTCGTGCTGCCGGCCTACGAATGCGCGTTGCGCTGCTCGCACCTGTTCAACCTCCTCGACGCCCGGGGCGCGGTGTCGGTCACCGAGCGGGTCGCGGTGATCAAGAGAGTGCGCGATCTCGCGATCGCCTGCGCCGAGGCCTACGTCGCCAGCCGCGAGGCGCTCGGCTACCCGCTGCTCGCCGCAGCGGGCGACGGGGAGGGAGAGCGCGATGGCGAAGGGTGAGCTGCTGCTCGAGGTGCGCTGCGAGGAGATCCCGGCGCGCATGCTCGCGCCGGCGATCGAGGAGCTGACAGCGGGCCTCGAGGCCGCCCTCGGCGAGCTCGAGCTGGCGCCGCGATCGATCGGCGCCACCTTCACCCCGCGGCGGCTCGTGCTGTGGGCGCGCGGCCTGCCGGAGGGGGAGCCCGACCGGCGCCACCGCGAAGTCGGCCCCCCCGTCCGCGTCGCCTTCGACGACGACGGCGCGCCGACCGCCGCCGCGATCGGCTTCGCCGAGCGGTGCGGCGTCGATCCGTCGGCACTGGAGCGGGTCGAGACCGACAAGGGCGAGTACGTCGCCGCCGAGCTCGACGTCGCCGGCCGGCCGATGGCGGCGGTGCTCGCCGAGCTGCTGCCGCCGCTGCTCGAGCGGCTGAGCTGGGCGAAGACGATGCGCTGGGGCGTCGATACCGGCCCGTGGGTGCGGCCGGTCCACGGCGTCGTCGCGCTGCTCGACGGCGACGTCGTCCCCTTCGACCTGTTCGGCATCGGCAGTTCCGACACCAC
>JBPEXA010000105.1:0-2188 GCA_052032135.1 Thermoanaerobaculia bacterium
CGCCGTACCTCAGCGCGAAGTGACCGCGGGAGGGCCACGGACTCGCCGTCGGCGCGGCACCGCCTCCGAAGGAGATCCATGAGAGCTTCCCTGTTGATCGCGACCGTCGCGCTGGCGGCCGGTTGCGCGGCCACCCCCGAACCGCAGCCCGAACCGCGTCCCAGCCGCGAGTACTCGATCGAGGAGTTCCTCGGCACCGTCTCGTACTACGGCGCGTCGTTCTCGCCCGGCAACGACAAGCTGCTGGTGTCGAGCGACGAGAGCGGCATCTTCAACGCTTACGCTCTGCCGGTCGACGGCGGCGCGGCGATCCCGCTCACCACCTCGACCGACGAGTCGATCTTCGCCCTCAGCTACTTCCCGAGCGACGAGCGCTTCCTCTACTCGAGCGACGAGGGGGGCAACGAGCTCGACCACCTCTATGTCCGCGAGCTCGACGGCAGCGACCGCGACCTGACGCCGGGTGAGGGGTTGAAAGCGGAGTTCCTCGGCTGGGCGCGCGACGACCAGGCCTTCTACATCGCCACCAACGAGCGCGACGAGCGCTACTTCGACGTCTACGAGGTCGACGTCGACGACTACGATCGTGAGCTGATCTACGTCAACGACAGCGGCCTCGAGTTCGGCGCGCTCAGCCCCGACCGGCGGCGCATCGCCCTCTACCGCCCCAACACCAACGCCGACAGCGACATCTATTTGTTCGACCGCGAGAGCGGTAAGACGACGCTGCTGACCGAGCACGAGGGGGAGGTGCAGCATCTGCCCGCCGCCTTCTCTCCCGACGGCCGCGCGCTGCTGTTCCGGACCGACCTCGACAGCGAGTTCCTCTACCTCGTCCGCCACGATCTCGAGAGCGGCGAGCGCGAGGTCGTCGAGCGCGACGACTGGGACGTCGCCTTCGCCGGCTACTCGAAGACCGGCAAGGTGCTGATCGTCGGCGTCAACCGCGACGCCAGCACCGATCTGCGGATCTACGACACCGCCTCCGGCGAGCGGATCGAGCTCCCCGAGATGCCGGACGCCGAGATCAGCTCGGTGACCGTCTCTCCCGACGAGAGCCATCTCGCCTTCTACTCGAGCAGCAGCCGAGTGCCGCGCGACCTGTTCGCCATGCGCATCGGCGACGACGAAGCACGCCAGCTGACCAGCTCGCTCAACGCGGCGATCGACGCCGACGACCTGGTCGAGGGGGAGGTCGTGCGATTCGCCTCCTTCGACGAGCTGGAGATCCCCGGCATCCTCTACCGCCCCCACCAGGCGAACGGCGAGAATCGGGTGCCGGCGATCGTCCTCGTTCACGGCGGGCCGGGCGGTCAGTCACGGCTCGGCTACAGCGCGCTGACGCAGTACCTCGTCAACCACGGCTACGCCGTCTACGCGATCAACAACCGCGGCTCGTCGGGCTATGGCAAGACCTTCTACCACCTCGACGACCGCCGCCACGGGCGCGACGACCTCGACGACTGCGTCGCCAGCAAGCGGATGCTCGTCGACACCGGCTACGTCGACGCCGAGCGGATCGGCATCCTCGGCGGCTCCTACGGCGGCTACATGGTGCTCGCCGCCCTCGCCTTCCGGCCCGACGAGTTCGCCGTCGGCGTCGACATCTTCGGCATCTCCAACTGGTACCGGACGGTGCAGAGCATCCCGCCGTGGTGGGAGTCGTACCGGGTGGCGCTCGAGAAGGAGCTCGGCCCGTTCGACGACGAGGAGTACTTCCGCGAGATCTCCCCCTTCTTCCACGCCGACCAGATCCGCAAGCCGCTGATGGTGCTCCAGGGCGCCAACGATCCGCGGGTGCTCAAGGTGGAGTCCGACGACATCGTCGCCGCGGTGCGCGCCAACGGCGTGCCGGTCGAGTACCTGGTCTTCGAGGACGAGGGGCACGGCTTCCTGAAGAAGGAGAACCGGGCGCGCGGCTACAGCGCGATCCTCGACTTCCTCGACCAGTATCTGCGGCCGGTCGGCCGCGACCTCGCCGGCTGAGCGGCGCGAGGCGCGCGGGAGCTAGTCGGTCGGGATGCGGGCGACGAGGTCGATCTCGACCAGCGCCCCCTTCGGCAGCGCCGCCACCTGGACGGTCGACCGCGCCGGGCGGTGGCTGCCCATGAAATCGCCGTAGAGGCGATTGACCTCCGAGAAGTCGTCGAGGTCGACCAGGAAGATCGTCGCCTTGACGACGTCGTCG
>JBPEXA010000106.1:0-5490 GCA_052032135.1 Thermoanaerobaculia bacterium
GGCGGTGGGGGCGGGTGGTGTCGATCTCCTCGGTGGTCGGCATGATGGGGAATCCGGGGCAGTCGAACTACGCCGCCGCCAAGGCCGGCCTGATCGGTTTCTCCAAGGCGCTCGCCCGGGAGATGGCGAGCCGCAACATCACCGTCAACGTCATCGCGCCGGGCTACATCGCGACCTCCATGACCGACGATCTACCGGAGGCCGCCGCCGCCGAGCTCGCCGACAGCATCCCTCTGCAGCGGCTCGGCAGCGTCGACGACGTCGCCGCCGCGGCGCTCTTCCTGGCGTCGGATGCGGCCGGCTACGTCACCGGCGAGGTGCTCAACGTTTCGGGAGGCCTCTACATCTGAGCCGCGGCGTCGCGATGACAAGCCGCGGCCCATGTGCTAAAACTTCGCGGGCGGCACGACCGTGTCGCCATTTCCGAACTCAGGAGGGAGCGCCCCATGTCCGTCGCTGAATCCGTCAAGAGCATCATCGCCGAGCAGCTCGGCGTCGAAAAGGACGAAGCCACTCCCGAAGCCAGCTTCACCGAGGACCTCGGTGCCGACTCGCTCGACATCGTCGAGCTGGTGATGGCCTTCGAGGAGGAGTTCGAGATCGAGATCCCGGACGAGGACGCCGAGCAGATCAGCACCGTCCAGGACGCGGTCAACTACATCGAAAAAGCGAAGGCGTAGCCGCAGCGGCTCCTTCGCGGAGCGGAGCATGAACGAACGTCGCGTCGTCGTGACCGGGGTGGGTCTGGTCTCCCCCCTGGCGATCGGGACCGATGCCACCTGGCGCGCGCTGCTCGCCGGCGAGAGCGGCGTCGGCCCGGTGACGCGGTTCGACGCCTCCGACTATCCGACCCGCATCGCCGCCGAGGTGAAGGGGTTCGACCCGGCCGACTTCATCACCGACCGCAAGGAGATCAAGAAGGGCGACACCTTCATCCACTACGCGATCGCCGCCGCCGACATGGCGATGGGCGAGTCGGGGCTCGAGGTGGGGGAGCACAACGCCGACCGGGTCGGCGTCATCATCGGCGCCGGGATCGGCGGCCTGCCGCTGATCGAGGCGACCCACCAGACGCTGCTCGAGAGGGGGCCGGGCCGCATCTCCCCGTTCTTCATCCCCGGCTTGATCGTCAACATGCCGGCGGGCCAGATCTCGATCCGCTATGGCGCCCGGGGTCCGAACTCGGCGCCCTGCACCGCGTGCACCACCGGGGTGCACGCCGTCGGCGACGCGTTCCGGCAGATCCAGTTCGGTACCGCCGACGCGATGATCGCGGGTGGCACCGAATCGGTCATCACGCCCCTGGCACTGGGCGGTTTCGCGGCGATGAAGGCGCTGTCGACCCGCAACGACGAGCCGACGAAAGCGTCACGGCCGTGGGACAAGGACCGCGACGGCTTCGTCATCGGCGAGGGGGCGGGGATCGTGGTGCTCGAAGAGCTCGAACACGCCCGTGCCCGGGGAGCGGAGATCTACGCCGAGGTGATCGGGTACGGCATGAGCGCCGACGCCTACCACATCTCGGCGCCCCACCCAGAGGGTCTGGGGGCGGCTGCGGTGATGCGCAACGCGATCGCCGACGCCGGCATCGAGCCGACCGAGGTGGACTACATCAACGCCCACGGCACCTCGACGCCGCTCGGCGACATCGGCGAGGCGAAGGCGGTGAAGGCGGTGTTCGGCGAGCACGCGTACACCCTGGCGGTGTCGTCGACCAAGTCGTCGACCGGCCATCTGCTCGGCGCCGCCGGCGGTCTGGAGACCGGCATCCTGGCGCTGGCGATCCGGCATCAGATCCTGCCGCCGACGATCAATCTCGACGAGCCGGGCGAGGAGTGCGACCTCGATTTCGTCCCCAACGAGGCGCGACCGACCGACCTCGGGGTCGGGCTGACCAACTCCTTCGGCTTCGGCGGCACCAACGGCGCGCTGGCGATGCGGCGCTGGGACGGCTAGCGCGCGCCGCCGTTGCGCGCCGCCGGCGTCAGCCCGCCGACTCGACGACCGGCGACTCTCGATTGACCGACAGCCGGTGGCCGACACGCCAGCGAGCGATTCCACGGTGACCGAGATGCCGGTGACCGACCGACCGGCGACCGACACTCCGGTCACCGTCGTCGTCCCCACCTTCCGGGAGGTGGAGAATCTGCCGGCGCTGACCGAGCGCCTCGCGGCGGTGCGGGCCCGGCAGCTGCCGGCGCTCGTGGCGCTGCTGATGGACGACGCCAGCGGCGACGGCAGCGCCGAATGGGTGGCGGCGTCCGCTCCTCCGTGGGTCGAACTGGTGGAGCGCGACGGCGTGCGCGGCCTCTCGCCGGCGGTGCTCGAGGGGATCGAGCGCGCCGTCACGCCGCTGGTGGTGGTGATGGACGCCGACCTCAGCCACCCGCCGGAGAAGATCCCGGAGATGGTCGCCGCCCTCGAGGAGGGCGCCGACTTCGTCGTCGGCTCCCGCTACGCCGCCGGCGGGGTGATCGACGAGGACTGGGGCCTGCTGCGCGCGATCGCCAGCCGCCTGGCGACCGGGCTCGCCCGCCCGCTCACCGGCGTCCGCGATCCGATGGCGGGCTTCCTCGCCTTCCGGCGGGCGTTGGTCGCCGAAGCGTCGGGCATCGACCCGATCGGCTTCAAGATCGGCCTCGAGCTGCTCGTCAAGTGCCGTCCGCGCCGGGTGGTCGAGGTGCCGATCCGGTTCAGTGATCGCCATGCCGGCCGCAGCAAGCTCGGGGCGCGGGAGCAGCTCAACTATCTGCGCCACCTCGGCCGTCTCTATCGGCATCGCCTGGCCAGATCGGCTCGTCGGCGGGGATGAGCCCGCCGTCCTCGCCGCGCACCACGCGGCCGAGGATGACGCGCACCTTCGGCGGCCGCTGCTCCTTGCCGACCACCGACACGCGGTCGATCTCCTCCCACAGGAAGGGGAGCGTCCCGGGGGTCCGCCACCAGCGCATCCCCCGCCAGTTGTAGCGCGCCTCGGCGGTGTCGTCGCGGTGGAGGTCGAAGACGAAGTGGTCGACGTCGGCGGGCACCGCATCGATGGTCTCGGGCCACGGGATCTCGGGGATGAAGTGCTCGTAGTGGTAGGCGAACCGCGGGTCGACGGGGCCGAAGCTCACCAGGCGCTCGGGCACCGGCACCTGTTCGCGGATCGCCCGCACCCCCGGGCCGATGTCGAACCGGATGGCGCCGAAGGCGGCGACCCATAGGGTGGTGTGGGCGAGGCCGATCGCCGCCGCCAGGGTGAGGATCGACCAGCGGAAGGCGGAACGATCCCGCGACCGTCGAGCCCGGCGGTAGACGGCGATCGATACGGCCGCCAGCGCCACCGCCGCGACCGTCCATCCCCACGGCTGCACCAGGGCGGGAGAGATCTCGACGAAGCTGCCGATCACCAGAGCGGCGGCGAGCGGCACCGCGATCACCGGCGCCGCCGCGACCAGCGCCCGGCGCCAGCGGTCGCTCGCTCCCCCCTCGGCGGCGCGCTCGATGGCGCTGGCGATCATGCCGACCAGCAGCGCGGCGATCGGGTAGAGCGGCATGTAGTAGCGCCCCTTGGCGCCGGCCGACCACCAGACGGTCGGGTAGGTGACGGCCAGCGCGGTGACGACGAACGTGAACTGCGGGTGGTCGTCGATCAACCGTCGGCGCACGTCCCTGTGCAGCAGGGCGAGCAGCAGGAACGACCACGGCGCGAGGCAGCCGAAGGTCTCGAGCGGATAGCTGGCGAGATGCTCGAGCAGGCCGTCGACGCCGAGCCGCGGCCCGACGACTCCGAACCAGGTGTCGATCACGCTCTGCCGGTCGGTCGCCCGGTAGTAGGGGAGCTGCCAGGCGCCGACGATCGCCACGAAGACGGCGAGCCCCGCCCAGTGACCGGGTCCGAGCAGCCATCGCCAGCGGCGCCGCAGAGCGAGGAACAGGCCGGTGGAGCCGAGAAAATAGACCGGCGCCTGCAGCCCCTTCACCAGCGCGCCGAGCGCGGCGAGCGCGTAGCCGGGGATCCAGCCGGCAGCCGCCGGTCGGCCGCGACCCCACGCCAGCAGCCAGGTGAGCAGGCTGGCGGCGACGAAGAAGGTGAAGGCGGCTTCGGACTCGCCGAGCCGGCCGAGCTGCATCACCTGGGCGAAGGTGGCGAAGGCCGCGGCGGCGGCGATCGCGGTCAGCCGGTCGTCGACGCGGGCGGCGACCCAGTAGAGCAGCAGGGTCGTCAGCAGCACCGCCACGAAGCTCGGCAGCCGGATGGCGACCACGTCCGCCGTCCCGCGGACCAAGGCGCCGGCCGCGATCAGCCAGTTGGTCATCGGCGGCCGGTCGGGGAAGACGACCCCCTGCTGCTTGAGGACGATCCAGTCGCCGGTCTCGATCATGTTGACCGCCCCCCTGGCGCGTCGCCCCTCCTCTCCCATGATCGGCAGCTCGGTGAGCCGGACGAGATAGATGCCGCACACCAGCGCGGTCAGCAGCGCGAGGTCGAGCAGCATCGCCCGCCCCGGCGTGCGTGCGGAGGGCGACAGCAGCCGGCCGAGGGTCGGAGGGCGGAGCACGGACGAGCTCAGCGCGGAGAGCCGGACGACGCCGGCCGGGGATCGGCGCCCGACCCGCCGAGGTGACGGTCGAAGAAGGCGGTCATCCGCTCGTAGACGTGGCGCATGTCGTCGCCGCGAAAGCCGTGCCGCTGGCCGGGGTGGATCGCCTGCTCGAACGGCTTGCCCGCCGCGATCAGCGCCGCCGACATCGCCAGGGTGTTCTGGGGGTGCACGTTGTCGTCGGCGGTCCCGTGGATGATCAGCAGCGCGTCCTCGAGCTGATCGGCGGCGTCGACCGCCGAGGCGGCCGCGTAGCCGTCCGGATTGTCCTGGGGAGCGTCCATGTAGCGCTCGGTCCAGATGGCGTCGTAGTACTTCCAGTCGGAGACCGGGGCTCCCGCGACGCCGGCGCGCCAGACGCCGGGTGCGTGGGTCAGCGCGTAGAGGGTGTTGTAGCCGCCGCCCGACCACCCCCACAGGCCGATGCGCTCGACGTCGGCCCACGGCTGCCGCCGCAGGTGGTCGACCGCGGCGCGTTGAGCGGCGAGATTGCCGGGGCCGAAGGCGCGGTGGGCGCGGTCCTCCCCGTGCTTGCCGAAGAAGGTCGAGGCGAGGTTGTCGACCATCAGCACCACATACCCTCGCTCGGCCATCATCTTGTGCCACAGGCCGCGGGCGCGTGATCCCCAGGCGTCGCGGACCACCTGCGATGCCGGGCAGCCGTAGTGGTACATGATCACCGGGTAGCGGCGCCGGGGGTCGAGCTCGGGAGGCTTGAGCACGGCGGCCGGGAGCGCCTCGCCGTCAGGGCCGGGGAGGGTGAAGAACTCCCACCGCGGCAGGGCGGCGGGGTCGAAGCCGAGTGGCGGGGCGGCGGGAAGGGGGGCGATCTCCGCGCCGTCGAGATCGCGCACCGCGATCTGGCGCGGATCGTCGGCGCGGCTCCAGGTGTGCACCCAGAGGC
>JBPEXA010000107.1:0-5850 GCA_052032135.1 Thermoanaerobaculia bacterium
CGCAGCGCATCGCGCAGCCGGCCTGCGTCGTTCATCGTCGCACCTAGAAACAGAGATGCTCGAGCAAGGTGATGCGGGTCTCCTTGGGATCGAGCTTCAACCCTTTGGGGATGCCTGCGTGCGAGTCGCGGTAGGTGTGCGCGCGGTGCCAACGTTCGTAGCTCGCGGCGTCCTCCCAGCGAGTCAGCAGCCAGAACTCGTCGTCGTTGCCGACCGGCTGCAGCACCTCCATGCTGTGGAAACCGGGCGCCGAGTCGACCAGGTGCGGACGGTCGCGGAAGGCGGCCCGGACCTCCTCGCTCAGGTCGTTGGCGACCACGAACCGGCTCAAGGCGACGAACGGCGCTTCGACCCTGGTGGCCGACCGCTCCCGCTCCGACTTCGGCTGCTCCGTCAACATGACTCTCCAAGCGCCGACGGCGCCAACGAAGCGATGACCCTATCAAACCGATCGAGCTGCCGATGCGAGCCGTGCCGACCTGGCGACTGCGGCATTCTCTTCGGCCCCGGTGAGGTCGATCGGGATGGACGTTGCCCGACGCGGCCAGCCAAGCAGCACGGCGTCGGTTGACGTCGACGACCCTGCGGTCGACTCGATGCCGCCCGGCCCGCTGCTAGACTCCGCGGTCTCGAACGAAGAACCGAGGAGATCCCGATGCGACGACGACGCCTGTCGATCCCGAGCCTAGCGCTCGCCCTGTCTGTGCTGACGCTCACCGCGCCGCCGCTCCCGGCGCAGGACGACGAGGAGGAGAAGAGCTCGTTCTCCGCCGGCACCTTCGCCGGCCTCGAGTGGCGCAGCATCGGGCCCGCCCTGATGTCGGGGCGGATCGCCGACATCGCCGTCCACCCCGAGGACCAGAGCGTCTGGTACGTCGCCGTCGGCAGCGGCAATTTGTGGAAGACGACCAACGCCGGCACCAGCTGGCAGCCGATCTTCGACGACCAGCCGTCCTACTCGATCGGCGACGTCACCCTCGACCCGTCGAATCCGGACGTCGTCTGGGTCGGCACCGGCGAGAACGTCGGCGGCCGCCACGTCGGCTACGGCGACGGCGTCTACCGCAGTCGCGACGGCGGCAAGAGCTGGGAGAACGTCGGTCTCGAGGCGAGCGAGCACATCGGCAACATCGTCATCGACCCCGACGACTCCGATGTCGTCTACGTCGCCGCCCAGGGGCCGCTCTGGTCGCCGGGGGGCGAGCGCGGCCTCTACAAGACCACCGACGGCGGGGCCACCTGGACCAAGATCCTCGGCGGCGGCGACTACACCGGCGTCAACGAGGTGCACATGGACCCGCGGAACTCGAAGGTCCTCTACGCCGCCACCCACCAGCGCTTCCGCAACGTCGCGGCGCTGGTCAACGGCGGCCCCGAGTCCGGCATCCACAAGTCGACCGACGGCGGCGAGACCTGGCGCGAGCTGACCAACGGCATCCCGTCGGAGGACAAGGGAAAGATCGGCCTCGCCATCTCGCCGATCGACCCCGACGTCGTCTACGCCACCATCGAGCTGCCGCAGCGCGAGGTGTTCGTCTTCCGGTCGACCGACGGCGGCGAGAGCTGGGAGAAGGGGGCCGACATCGGCTACACCGGCACCGGCCCGCACTACTACCAGGAGATCTTCGCCAGCCCCCACGTCTTCGACCGCCTCTACCACATGAACCCCCGCATCTCGATCTCCGACGACGGCGGCAAGAGCTGGCGGCCGCTGGGCGAGGAGTTCAAGCACGGCGACAGCCACGCGATGGTGTTCGACCCCGACGACCCCGACTATCTCCTGGTGGGCAGCGACGGCGGCCTCTACGAGACCTTCGACCACGCCGGGACATGGAAGTACATCGCCAATCTGCCGGTCACGCAGTTCTACAAGGTCGCGATCGACTACGACGAGCCCTTCTACCACGTGGTCGGCGGCACGCAGGACAACAACACTCAATACGGCCCGTCGCGCACCGACAACGTGCACGGCATCCGCAACTCGGACTGGGAGATCACGCTGTTCGGCGACGGCCACCAGCCGGCGATCGACCCCACCGACCCGAACATCATCTACTCCGAGTGGCAGGAGGGGAACCTCACCCGCTTCGACCGCGAGAGCGGCGAGATGATCTACATCCAGCCGCAGCCCGAAGCCGACGAGGAGTGGGACCGCTTCAACTGGGACTCGCCGATCCTCATCAGCGCCCACGACCCGGCGCGCCTCTACTTCGCCAGCCAGCGGGTGTGGCGCAGCGACGATCGCGGCGACTCCTGGACGGCGATCTCCGGCGACCTCACCCGCGACGTCGACCGGCTGACCGAGCCGATGATGGGACGGGTGTGGAGCTGGGACTCCAACTGGGACGTCTGGGCGATGTCGAAGTACTCGACGATCACCTCGCTCGGCGAATCGCCGCACGACGAGAACCTGCTCTACGTCGGCACCGACGACGGTCTCGTGCAGGTGACCGAGGACGGCGGCGCGACCTGGCGGGAGATCGACTCCCTGCCGGGGGTGCCCGACGGCTTCTTCGTCAACGACATCAAGGCCGATCTCCACGACGTCGACACGGTGTACGTGGTGGTCGACGACCACAAGTCGGGCGACTTCACCCCCTACGTGCTGAAGAGCACGAACCGCGGCCGCAGCTGGCGCTCGATCGCGGGCGACCTCCCCGACCGCCACATCCTCTGGCGGCTGGTGCAGGATCACGTCGACCCCGACCTGCTCTTCGTCGGCACCGAGTTCGGTGTCCACTTCACCGTCGACGGCGGCGGCAAGTGGGTCGAGCTCTCCGGCGGCATGCCGACCATCCCGGTCCGCGACCTGGCGATCCAGAAGCGGGAGAACGACCTGGTGGCAGCGACCTTCGGGCGCGGCTTCTACATCCTCGACGACTACACGCCGCTGCGCGCGGTCAGCGAGTCGATGGTCGAGGACGAGGCGGTCGAGCTCTTCGAGCCGCGCCAGGCGTGGTGGTACATCGAGCGTCGGCCGCTCGGCGGCTCGCGCAAGGCGAGCCAGGGCGAGGCGTTCTACGTCGCCGACAATCCGCCGTTCGGCGCCGTCTTCACCTACTACCTGCGCGATCCGCTCGAAACCGCCAAGACGCAGCGGCGCAACGACGAGAAGGAGATCGAGAAGGAGGGCGGCGACACCCCCTATCCCGGCTGGGACGCCCTGCGGGAAGAGGAGCTCGAGGAGGACCCGACGATCGTGCTGACGGTCACCGACGACGACGGCAACGTGGTGCGGCGGCTGCACGGCCCGTCGAGCGCCGGCATCCATCGGGTGGCGTGGGACTTGCGGGTGCCGAGCACCAGCGCCTGGAGCGAGAACTGGAGCGACGACAACGCCAGCGGCCTGCTGGCGGCGCCCGGTCGCTACACGGTCTCCCTCGCCCGACGGGTGGCGGGCGAGCTCACCGACCTCGGCGAGCGTGCCGAGTTCGACGTCGTGCCGCTGCGCGAGCGCGGGTTGAAGGGGGCGACGCCGGCGGAGGCGGTCGCCTTCCTGCGCCAGCTCGACGCCGTCAACCTGCGCGCCGAAGCGGCCCACAGCGCGCTGCACGAGGCCGAGGAGCGCCTGGTGGCGATGCGCAAGGCGCTCGATCGCTCGCGGACCGCGCCCGGTGAGCTCGACGACCGCGCTCGCTCGCTGTGGCGCCAGCTGCAGGACCTGCACCTGACCATCGAAGGCGACGAGCGGCGAGACAACGCCGGCGATCCCGGTCCGGTGTCGATCCAGCGGCGACTCGGCGTCGCCTTCATGGGCAACATGCTCTCCACCTACGGGCCGACGCCGACCCACCGCCGGCAGCTCGAGATCGCCGAGCAGCAGCTCGAGACGGTCAGCGAGGAGCTCAACACCCTGCTGGACGAGGCGTTGCCGGCCCTCGAGGCGGAGCTCGACGCCGCCGGGGTGCCGTGGACGCCGGGGCGGGGGGTGCCGGCGGGCTAGCTCACCGGATCGCCGAGGTCGATCGCGATCCCAGGATCCGGTGGCGGCCGGAAGCGGCTCAGCAGCTCGACCTCCGCGGCGGCGAGCTCGACACCGAAGTCATCGCGGAGCACCTCGGCCAGGTGTGAGGGCTCCCTCACCGGCCGCTCGGCGCGCTCGCCCCCCCGAGTCGAGATCCGTCGCCCGTTCGCCCACGTCAGGCGCCCGTCCGTGGTCAGTCGGGTGCAGACAGCCTTGCGGGTGAAGATCGACTCGGGCGAGGTCTGCTGATAGCGGCACATCGGCTCGAAGTCGCTCAGCTCACGAGGGACGCCGGACAGGTCGTACTGCGGTCTCCATTCACCGCCATCCGCCCGCCGTTCGAGGAGGGTCCGCCCACCGGACTCGCGCAACCGGTACCGAGTGCCTCGCTGCTCCACTTCCGGGCCGCTCCACGGTAGCGGCTCGACGAAACTGTCGCCGAAACCGACATCGGCCAGCCATGGTCGCCGGTCGACGATGACCCGGAGCGCCAGATGATCGAACTCGGGTCCCGGCCGACCGTCGCTCCAGACCCGCGCCTCGAGCCGCTCGACCTCGAAGCCGAGCCCCTCCAGCAGCCATGCGAAGAGGCCGTTGAGCTCGTAGCAGAACCCGCCCCGCCGCCGTCTCACGATCTTGTCGTAGAGGCTCTCGATATCGAGTGCGAGCGGTCGCCCGAGAGCGATGTCGAGATTCTCGAACGGCACCCGCTCGAGATGAGCGACGTGAAGGCGGGCCAGAACGGCTTCGTCGAGCGATGGCGGCCGCACGGCGCCGAGCCGCGAAAGGTACCCGTCGAGGAGCGCCGGCATCGCTCGACCTGCCGCTCCCGCCTCAGGCCCGCTCGCCGATCATGAAGGTCAGATCGTCCGCCAGCAGCGTCGTCGCCTGGTGGTCGCGCACCGCGCGGTAGAGCTGCCGGGTGAGGTCGAGCGGCGAGCCGCTCGCGGCACGCCCGATCTCCGCCACCCGCTCGAGGCCGAACTCCTCCCCCGAAGGATCGGGGGCCTCGACCAGGCCGTCGGTGAAGAGGCAGAGCTGATCGTCGGGCTCCAGGCGGCAGTCCCATCCGTCGTAGACCTCGCCCGGAAGCAGACCGAGAGGGCGGCCCGTCGACCCCAGCAGCTCGACCTCGCCGGACGACCGCAGCAGCAGCATCGCGTTGTGGCCCGACGACGCGTAGCGGAGATGGCCTCCCGGCGTCGCCCTCACCCAGACCGCGGTCGCGAACAGCGCTCGGGGATCGTCGCGGTTGCGCGCCGCCACCATGCGGCGGTTCACCTCTTCAGCGAACGTATCCGGCGGCAGGGAGGGGTCGACGTCGCGCACCAGGAAGTACAGCGTCGCTGCCGCCAGACCGGCGCGGACGCCGTGCCCGGAGACGTCGAGAATCCAGAAGGAGAGCTCGTCGCCCTGCAGTCGCCAGCCGAGCAGGTCGCCGCTGAGGTGGCAATAGGACTCGAGAACCGCCGCGATCTTGAGGGGGCTGTCGTCCGGGAGGTGGCGTGGCAGCAGGTCGAACTGCAGCCGGTGGCCGAGCCGCAGCGCCGGGTCCATGTCGGGGAAGAGGTGCGGGCGGTAGTAGAAGTCGAGGGCGGCCGAGGCCTTCTGGGCGACCTGGGTCAGCTCACCGTCGGTCCCCCATGCCGGGGTGCCGCTGAGATCCAGCGTGCGGATCCGCTCCTCGACGGCGTCGCCGAGGGTGCGGTCACCGACCGAGGTCGAGAGATCGAAGGCTCGTCCGAGCTCGACGATCAGCTCGTCGACGACCTCGGGCGACGGGAAGCGGGGAGCCTCGTCGTCGGCAGCGCTGGGCATGTGCAGGATCTTAGCCGGAGGCGTGGGGGCGACGCTTGCCATATCGTTGCGGGCACGACATGGCTGCC
>JBPEXA010000108.1:0-4225 GCA_052032135.1 Thermoanaerobaculia bacterium
GAAGAGCGCCAACAGCTGATCTCCTCGACGCCGTCGATCGCACCGGTCCGCGGCATCCTGACCAGCGGCTACGGCTACCGTCGGGACCCGATCGACGGCACCCGAGCCCCGCACTTCGCCATCGACATCGCCGCCTCCCCCGGTCAGGAGGTGCGGGTCACCGCGGATGGCGTCGTCGTCCGGGCGGGCCGCGCCGGCGGTCTCGGCAACGCCGTCTACGTCGCCCACGGGTACGGCATCACGACCCGCTACGGTCACCTGTCGAGGATCGACGTGCGACCGGGAGACCGGGTGCGCCAGCGCGACGTCATCGGGCTGGTCGGCAACACCGGCCGCTCGACCGGCTACCATCTGCACTACGAGGTGAGGGTGGACGGCAAGCCGGAGAACCCGCGCGCCTACATCCTCGACACCGTAGGCCCCTGAGATCGTGGCATCGCGCGCCGTCACCCCGGGATCGGACGCTGGGGTCGGCGGGTGCTGTGCGGAATCGGGGGGCGCTCGAGGCCGTTTGCTAGAGTTGCCGCCACCCTCGGAGCCGGGCGTCCGACCCGCCCTCCCACCCCACAGAGGTTGAAGCGAACATGCTGAATCAGATGCTGGGCAAGGTCTTCGGGACCAAGCACGAGCGGGACCTCAAGCGGATGCGCCCGGAGGTCGAGGCGATCAACGCCCTCGAGCCGGAGGTGTCGGCGCTGAGCGACGACGAGCTGCGGGCGAAGACCGAAGAGTTCCGCCGGCGACTGGCCGACGGCGAGTCGCTCGACGACCTGCTCCGCCCGGCGTTCGCCGTCGTCAGGGAGGCGGCGAAGCGGTCGGTCGGCATGCGCCACTTCGACGTGCAGCTGGCGGGCGGCATCGTCCTGCACGAGGGGCGGATCGCCGAGATGAAGACCGGGGAGGGGAAGACGCTGGTCGCCACCCTCCCCGTCTATCTCAACGCCCTCGCCGGGCGCGGTGTGCACGTGGTGACGGTCAACGATTACCTCGCCCGTCGCGACGCCGAGTGGATGGGCGAGATCTACCGCTTCCTCGGCATGTCGGTCGGCATCATCCAGCACGACATGCTCGACGCCGACCGCAAGGCCGCCTACGAGGCGGACATCACCTACGGCACCAACAACGAGTTCGGCTTCGACTACCTGCGCGACAACATGAAGTTCGATCGCGGCATGATGGTGCAGCGCGAGCACTACTACGCGATCGTCGACGAGGTCGACTCGATTCTGATCGACGAGGCGCGCACACCGCTGATCATCAGCGGTCCGTCCGACGAGTCGACCGAGAAGTACTACCGGATCAACGCCGTGATCCCGCGCTTCGACAAGGGCGAGGAGCTCGAAGACGAGAACGGCAACAAGTACACGACCGGCGACTTCCTGGTCGACGAGAAGGCGCAC
The DNA here is from genome assembly GCA_052032135.1 of Thermoanaerobaculia bacterium. GTDB lineage: Bacteria > Acidobacteriota > Thermoanaerobaculia > Multivoradales > JAHEKO01 > CALZKB01. Next base: position 1,401 of record JBPEXA010000108.1, read on the forward strand.
ACCGTGACGCTGACCGAGGACGGCGTCGCCAAGGTCGAGAAGCTGCTCGGCCTCGACAACCTCTACGACCTCGCCAACATGGAGGTCCTCCACGGCGTCAACCAGGGGCTGCGCGCTCACAACCTGTTCAAGCGCGACGTCGAGTACCTGATCAAGGACGGCCAGGTGGTGATCGTCGACGAGTTCACCGGTCGCATGATGCCCGGGCGCCGCTGGTCGGACGGCCTCCACCAGGCGGTCGAGGCGAAGGAAGGGGTGCGCATCGAGCGCGAGAACCAGACGCTGGCGACCATCACCTTCCAGAACTACTTCCGCATGTACGAGAAGCTGGCGGGGATGACCGGCACCGCCGAGACCGAGGCGACGGAGTTCGGCGAGATCTACGAGCTCGACGTCGTCGTCATCCCCACCAACCGGCCGATGGTCCGCGACGATCGCGCCGACCTCATCTACATGACGGAGCGGGAGAAGTGGGAGGCGGTGGTCGAGGAGATCGAGGAGTGCGTGGAGCAGGGGCAGCCGGCGCTGGTCGGCACCATCTCGATCGAGAACAGCGAGATGCTCTCCAAGATGCTCAAGCGCCGCGGCGTGCAGCACGTCGTCCTCAACGCCAAGTACCACGAGCGGGAGGCGTCGATCGTCGCCCAGGCGGGTCGCAAGTCGGCGGTGACGATCGCCACCAACATGGCGGGCCGCGGCACCGACATCGTCCTCGGCGGCAATCCCGAGGCGCTGGCGCGGGCGGAGGCCGACCCGGAGACCGAGCCCGAGGCGTACGAGACCTCGCTCGCCCACTACCGCGAGCTGTGCGGCGCCGAGAAGGACGAGGTGCTCGCCGCCGGCGGCCTCCACATCCTCGGCACCGAGCGCCACGAGTCGCGACGGATCGACAACCAGCTGCGAGGCCGCTCCGGGCGCCAGGGCGATCCCGGCTCGTCCCGTTTCTACCTCTCCCTCGAAGACGATCTGATGCGCATCTTCGGCACCGACCGGGTGAAGGGGTTGCTCGGCAAGCTCGGCGTCGAGGAGGGGGAGGCGATCGAGCACAAGATGGTGACGCGGGCGATCGAGCGGGCGCAGCGGCAGGTCGAAGGGCGCAACTTCGAGGCGCGCAAGCACCTGCTCGAGTACGACGACGTCATGAACAAGCAGCGGGAGGCGATCTATACGCTGCGCAACGACATCCTCGACGGGCGCGAGGGGCGCGAGTACGTCCAGCGGATCACCCACGACCTGATCGAGTACGTGGTCGACACCCACTGCCCCGAGAACGCCGACCCGCGCGACTGGAACCTCAGCGAGGTGGCGACCGACTTCCTCGCCTACTTCGACATCGATCTGCACGAGGTCGATCTCGATCTCGACGAGATGGGCGTCGACGAGCTCACCGACCGGCTCAAGGCGCTCGCCGACAGCAAGTACGACGACAAGCAGGAGCGACTCGGCAGCGATCTGATGGCCGCCTTCCAGCGCGACGTCATGCTGCGGGTGGTCGATCAGTCGTGGAAGGACCACCTGCTCGCCCTCGATCACCTGCGGGAGGGGATCGGGCTGCGGGCGGTCGGCCAGCGCGACCCGAAGAACGAGTACAAGCGCGAGAGCTTCGAGCTGTTCCAGGCGATGAAGGAGCGGATCGAGGACACCATCATCAAGACCCTCTACCGGGTCGAGCCGATGTCACTCGAGCAGATGGCCGAGCAGCGACGGCTGCGCCGGCAGGGGCCGCCGGCGGCGGCGAGCTTCTCGGCACCGCCGAAGGCGGCCGGACCGCCCCAGCCGGTGCAGGCCGCGCAACGCAGCGACAAGAAGGTCGGCCGCAACGAGCCGTGCCCGTGCGGCTCGGGCAAGAAGTACAAGAAGTGCCACGGCCGGCCGGCGGGGGTCACCTCGTGAGCGGCGACCGGGCGCCGCGAACGGCGCTGACCTTCGACGACGTCCTCGTCCCGCCGGGCCTCTCCGAGGTCCATCCCGCCGAGGTCAGCCTCGAGACCTCGCTGACCCGCGGCATCCGCCTCAACATCCCGGTCGTCTCGGCGGCGATGGACACGGTGACCGAATCGCAGCTGGCGATCGCCCTGGCGCAGGCGGGCGGCCTTGGCATCCTCCACAAGAACCTCGGCATCGAGGCGCAGGCGGAGCAGGTCGACAAGGTCAAGCGCTCTGAAGCGGGGATGATCGTCGATCCGGTCACCATGCGCCCCGAGCAGCGCATCCAGGAAGCGCTCGAGGTGATGGCGCGCTACAAGATCTCCGGCGTGCCGGTCACCGACGACGACGGCCGCCTGGTCGGCATCCTCACCAACCGCGACCTCCGTTTCGAGGAGGACCACGACAAGCGGATCGCCGACCTGATGACGCGCGACAACCTGGTGACGGTGCCGGAGGGGACGACCCTCGAAGAGGCGAAGGCGCTCCTCCACCGCCACCGGATCGAGAAGCTGCTGGTGGTCGATGAGGCGGGGAGTCTCAAGGGGCTGATCACCGTCAAGGACATCCAGAAGAAGATCCAGTTCCCCGACGCCTGCAAGGACGAGCTCGGTCGTCTGCGCGTCGGCGCCGCGGTCGGCGCCTCCGGCCGCTACGTCGAGCGCGCCGGAGCGCTCGTCTCGGCGGGAGTCGACGTCCTCGCCGTCGACTCCTCCCACGCCCACAGCCGGGGGGTGCTCGACGCGGTGGCGACGATCCGCGAGCGCTTCCCCGAGGTGCAGCTGATCGCCGGCAACGTCGCCACCGGCGAGGGAGCCCGTGCGCTGCTCGAGCGCGGCGTCGACGCGGTCAAGGTCGGCATCGGACCCGGCTCCATCTGCACCACGCGGGTCGTCACC
>JBPEXA010000109.1:0-11491 GCA_052032135.1 Thermoanaerobaculia bacterium
GGCGGTGGCTGCGGCGCCATCCGTCGCTCGACGGCGAGGCGCTCGACAACCGGCAGGAGATCGAGCGGGCGCTCGCCCGGCTGTCGCAGGAGGCCGAGTCGCTGATCCGCGACACCGCGTCGACGGTGTTCCTGTCGACGGCGATCTCGCAGAGCGGTCGCCTCGACGCCTTCCTGGTGCTCGGCGCCCACTTCCGGATGGTCTGGCGGCTCGCCCACCACTTCTACCAGCGACCGACGCTGCGCGACATGGCCTTCCTCTACGCCAACGTCGCCGCGACGGCGTTCGTCGCCGGCGAGCTGGACGACATCGACGTCAGCGAGCAGGTGCAGCCGATCCTCTCCTCGGTGCTGGGTAGCGCGGCGACCGCCATCCCCGGCTTCCAGACCGCGTCCACGATCCTCGTCAACTCGGTGCTCACCGGCTCCGCCAACGCCTTTCTCACTCTGCGCGTCGGCATGATCGCACGCGGCTACTGCGCCTCCCTGGTGGTGCGGGAGCGCCGCGCGCTGCGCCGCTCGGCGAGCGCCCAGGCGGCGGTGCTGCTCGGCGGCATCGTCAGCCGCGGGGCGAAGACGCTCGTCAAGTCGGTCGCCAAGGCGTCGAAGGACCGGCTGTTCGGCGGCCTCCCCGAGGAGGCGGTCGAGGAGCTGCTCGAGGAGCCGGCCGAGCCGGTCGCCCGACGACGCTGGTTCGCCCGCTGGCGGGCCGATTCCGGCTAGGCGCGCAGCAGTCGCTGCGCCCGCGTCAGCTGCCGCAGGACGTAGAAGAACATCAGCGCGATCGACGCGAACAGGCTCAGCCCCTCGGCGACGTAGCGGTCGTGGCGCCACCGCCTGAGGATGCGGCTGGTGTCGTAGAGGATCGAGCCGCCGGCGAGGGTGATCATCGCCAGGTTGAACCAGGTGCCGAGGTGCCAGCCGAAGAGCAGCGCGGCGACGATGGTGACGATCGCCATCAGGCCGCCCCAGCGCAGCGCGGCGCCGAGGAAGCTGAAGTCGGCGCGGCTCCACCAGACGACCAGGGTGAGGGCGGCGGCGCCCATCAGCGTGATCTGCGCCGCGCTCGAGATCGCCCCGGGGGCGTATCGCTCGGCGCGCCCCAGCAGCGGCAGCACGATGATCCCCTTGGCGACGACGTAGGCGGCGAACGCCGCGTATTGCGCGGCGAGCGAGTCGAGCCGCCAGGCGACGCGCCGCGCCAGCCAGCCGACCAGCATGAAGGCCCCGAGCACCAGGATCCACGGCACGCTGCCGAGCGCCTGCCGCATCCGATCGGCGACGCCGGTCTCGAAGAGGGCGACCTCGAAGGCGACCAGCGCCACGAGACCGCCGGCGACGTGCAGATAGACGCGGGTGAGGAACCGTGTCCGGGCGTCGATCGCCCCGTCGACCGGCCCCCGATCGATCGCCTCACTGCGGCCGGCCGCCATCTAGAAGGGGACGTCGACCGCGCGACAGAGCCACCGCATGAAGGGGGTCGCGCGGCGGCAGTCGGCGGCGAACCGCCGCAGGAAGCCGTCGGCCACCACCTCCTTCTGCGGATAGCGGGCGAAGGCGATGAAGTCCTTGCGCTTGAGGTCGTCGATCAGCGGATGGTGCTCGTCGTAGCCGCGGGGCGCCCGGGTGAGCGACTCGCCGCCGAGCTCGAAGCGGGCGCGGAAGCCGCGATGGTCGCGAGCTCGCTGCCAGCCGCCGCCGTCGCGGTCGATCGCGCCGCGGATCGCCTTCAGGGTGTCGCCGGCGGGGTGCCAGATGCCGACGCCGATGAAGCTCCCCTGCGGCTCGATGTGGAGGTAGAAGCCGGGGGCGTGGACGTCCTTCGCCTGCCGGTGGCGGAACTGGACGCCGAGGTGGGTCTTGTACGGCGTCTTGTCCTTGGCGAAGCGGGTGTCGCGGTAGATGCGGAACAGCGAGCCGCCGGTCGCCTTGGGGATGGCGTTGAAGTGCGGGCTGATCTTCTCGAGGTGCGGTCCGAAGTCGCTGATGAACTCGAGGGCCGGCTCCTTGAGGTGGTCCTCGTACCGCTGCTTGTGGGCCTGGAACCAGTCGCGATCGTTGTGGCGGGCGAGATCTTTGAGGAAGGTGAAGAGTGCCGGACGGAAGTGGCGGGCCATGGTGCGTCCTCCTGCCGCGAGTGTACCCGCCCCCCGACCTTGCGGACGGCGCGGTCGGGGAGGAGGTCGGGGAGGGGGTCGGGGAGGATCACGGGGGCGCGCCGAAGTCGACGATGCGCAGCCGTCCGAACCCCCACCGGGGATTATCGGCGAGCACCACCTCCAGGCGGCCGTCGCCGTCGACGTCGACCGCCCGCGGCCGGCCGGCGGCGTGCGGCCGCTCGTCGCGAACGACCACCCCGCCGCTGCCGATCTCGAGGGAGCCGCCGCTGCGGGGGAGAGGGTCGCCCGGCACGCTGGCCGACGGGCGCCTGTCGACCCAGCGGCGGGAGCGACGGTCGGCGTCGGCTTCGAAGAGCGACAGGGTGCCGTCGACGTCGACCACCACCAGCTCCGGCCGGCCGTCACCGTCGAGGTCGCCGAGCCACCAGCCGAGGGGGGCGACCTCGATCGACGCCCGCCGGCCCGGAGCACGGAACCGCCCCTGCTCGTCCTGCTCGAACAGCTCGGCGCGCAGCTGCCGCCCGCCGAGACCGTCGACCTGCAGGACGACGAGATCGTCGTCGCCGTCGCCGTCGGCGTCGAGGGAGAACGGCTCGGCGGCCTGCCAGCGGCGGTTGGCGAGGGGGGCGGAGAGCAGCGGTGGGGAGCCCGAGCGGGTGCGATCCTCGCCGAGGCCGAAGAGATGGAGGGTCTGTCGCTCGAGAGCGCCGACCTCGTCGGCGGAGTTGGTGGTGACCGCCAGCCGGAGGTCGCCGTCGACGTCGAGAAAGCGACGGTGCTGCGGCAGCTCCGCCCCCGGCAGCCGGTTCCAGACGACGCGCTCGATGCCGGCCGCGTCGACGAGCACGCTGCGCAACCGCCGGCCACCGACGCTCTCGGGGCCGATCGCCAGCCAGCGGTCGCCGATCCGCTGCGTCGGCGGGCTGGCGCGCTCGAGGCCGAATCCGCTGCGCGCGGCGCGGACCGGCAGCGGGCGCGACGATCGCCGCCACGCCCCGTCCCGCCACTCGAACCGCAGCAGGGCGCCGACGGTCGGCAGCTCGAGCCGGTCGGGTCGCTCGTCGAGCGTCGGTAGCGCGGCGGCGAGGTCGATGCCGGGAGAGCGCGCCAGCTCGCGCAGCGTCGCCGAGCTGCCGACGGCGTCGACCGCGAAGATCGATCCCGGCCGCCCGGCGACGAGCTCCGCCTCGCCGTCGCCGTCGACGTCGGCGGCGTGAAGGCGGTCGACCTCTTCGCCGAGAGGATCGAACGCTCGCAGCTCGCGACGCTCGAGGTCGGCACGATAGAGGACCGGTCGGCCGAGCTCCTCGACGTCGACCAGCAGCCACGGCACGCCGTCGAGCGCCTGCCAGTCGAGGATCGTCCCCGGCACCGCGACCCGCCACTGCAGCGCGCCGCCGATCCGCTGCCGGCTGACGCCGGGAGCGGGATGGGTGTCGAGCGGATCCTCGCCGGCCGCAGGGACTGCGGCGACGGCGGCGAGGACGAGGATCGCGGCGACGACGATCATCGGCTGAGGTAGAGGTCGAGGCGTGAGGCGGCCGCCCCCGTCGCTCCGGTGAGCGGCTGGACGATCAGCAGGTCGGAGAGCCGATCGCCGTCGAGGTCGCGCACCTCGACCAGCGACAGGTCGCGGGGCGCCTCGAGGAGCTCGATCCGTCCATCGGGCGACGACGGGTAGCGGCATCCCGGCTCGCCGCGGTGGACGGTGACCGCGTCGCCGCGCCCGATCTGGAGGAAGTCGCGGCGCCCGTCGCCGTCGAAGTCGCCGGCGAACAGCGAGAGCTGCGCCTGACGGAAGTTGCGGAGATCGAGTCGGAAGACGCCCGAGAGATCGAGTCCCTCGACGGCGACGAACCGGCCGTCGGGCTGCTGACAGTGGATGCGGAAGTCGAGGCCGATCTTGAGGGTGCGCGTCACCAGCAGTCGCAGCGCCTGCACCATCGAGAAGTCGAGGTTGATGGTCACCAGATCGCGGCGGCCGTCACCGTCGAGGTCCCACAGCCCGCCTGGGAGCCGGACGTCGGCCTCGCCGACGAAGCCGTACCCCTCCGCCACCAGCTCCCGCCGCGGGGGGTCGAGCGGGCGCAGCCGCCCATCGACCTCGTGCACGCGGTAGCGGTGCGGCGGTCGGCGGGCGTGGGCGAGCTCCCGGCGCAGGCCACCGGCTTCGCCGCCGAGCTCGTCGACCGTCACCACCTCGGCGCGCCCGTCGCCGTCGACGTCGTCGAAGAAGGCGACCGCCGGCCGGTCGCCGTCGCCCGACCACGGGCGCAACGGCCCGTGCCAGCCGCCGGTCACGTCGAGCACGACCTCGATCTCGCGCCAGCCGTGATCGGGGTGCGGCAGCAGCAGGTCGGGGCGCCCGTCACCGTCGACGTCGCGCACCTCGGGGAGGACCAGCGCCTCGCGCCACGGGGTGACCGCGTCGTCGAAGGCGGGGTGGGAGAGCCGCCGCTCGGGATCGGCGGCGAAGCCGGTGGCGGACCCGCGGTGGACGACCCAGCCGCCGTCGACCGGCAGCAACAGATCGGACCACGGGTCGCCGTCGAGGTCGTGCAGCCACTCGACCGACGGCAGGAAGGTGGCGCTGCGGGCGAGCGCCGTCGGCTGCTCGATCAGGGGGCGGCGCTCGAGACGGCGCGCCCCGCCGCTGGTGGTGACGGCGATGGCGTCGACGCCGCCGTCGGTCAGCACCGCGAGGGGTGCGCCGGGGCGATCGAGGGCCTCGAGAGTGTGGACGTCGACGTCGAGCTCGAGCGGCTCCGCCCACGGCTCCCAGCGGCCGTCGACGCGGTCGAACAACCGCAGCTCGCGCCGCTCGAGGAGCGCGGGAACGATGGTCAGGATGGCGACCAGGCCGCCGACGGCGTCGATCTCCGCCGTCTCCTCGACGGCGATCTCGCTCCAACCGGTGCGCACGGCGACGATCGCCAGCTCCAGCTCGGGATCATCGTCGAGCTGCACCGGCGTCACCTGAGCCGGCAGGGCATCGAGCTCGATCGACGTCGTCTGGCGCTCGAGCGGGTCGGCCGGCGCCGCGACGGAGGCGGCGACGAGGGTGACGATAGCGGCCGCGGAGCGTGTCGAAGTCATCGATCTGGGCACGTCCGGAGGGGTGCGCGATGCTACTGTAGCGGCTCCAATGATCGAGGAGATCCGCGACGCCGCGGAGCGGCTCCGCGGAGTGGCGCATCGGACGCCGGTCGTTCGCTCGACGACGCTCGACGACCGGGTCGGCGCCGAGGTCCATCTCAAGTGCGAGAACCTGCAGCGGGTAGGGGCGTTCAAGTTCCGCGGCGCCTACAACGCGATCGCGCGGCTCGACCCGGTGACCCGGGAGCGGGGGGTGCTCGCCTACTCCTCCGGCAATCACGCGCAGGGGGTGGCGCTGGCGGCGCGGTTGCTGGGCGCACCGGCGACAATCGTGATGCCGGGCGACGCGCCGCGCTCCAAGCTGGCGGCGACGCGCGGGTACGGGGCACGGGTGGTCGAGTACGACCGTGCCCGCACCACCCGGAGGCAGGTGGCCGCCGAGCTGATGGCGGGCGAGTCGTGGACGCTGATCCCGCCGTTCGACCATCCCGACATCATCGCCGGCCAGGGGAGCGCCGCGCTCGAGCTGATCGAGGACGCCGGACCGTTCGACCAGCTGCTGGTGCCGGTGGGCGGCGGCGGTCTGCTGAGCGGCTGCGCGATCGCCTCGCGGGCGATGCAGCCCTCCTGCCGGGTGATCGGCGTCGAGCCGGAGCTGGCGGACGACGCGGCGCGATCGTTCGCCAGCGGCGAGTTGCAGCGCGTGCACAATCCGCCGACCGTCGCCGACGGAACCCGCACCGAGTCGCTCGGCGAGTTGACGTTCCCGCTGATCCTCGAGCACGTCGACGACATCGTCACCGTGACCGAGGCCGCGATCGAGGCGGCGGTTCGCTTCCTCTTCTACCGCGCGAAGCAGGTGGTGGAGCCGTCGGGAGCGTTGGGCGTCGCCGCGTTGCTGAGCGGGGCGGTGACGGCCCGCGGCAGGGTCGGGGTGGTGCTGAGCGGCGGCAACGTCGACGGCGACGTGATGGGCAGGATCCTGTCGGCCGCCGACGTGGAGGGGGCGCCGTGAGCGCTCGAGCCGGCGGCGGCGGCGGAGTGAGGTCGATCCGTTGAGCAGCCGCGCCCTGTGCATCGTCGAAGACGACAAGTCGCTGCGACGGCTCGAGCTGCTGGTGCTCTCCGGGCTCCCGAGCCTCGATGTCCACGCCTTCGAGTACGCCGAGGAGGCGCTCGCCGCGCTGGAGTCGATCCGGCCGGCGCTGTTGATCGTCGACCTGACGCTGCCGGGGATGAGCGGCGCCGAGTTCATCCATCGCGCTCGCGAGGTCCTTCCCTACGTGCCGGTGATCGTCACCACCGCCGAGCGCGAGCGCTTCGCCGACCAGCTGCGCGGGCTGCGGGGCGTCGAGATCTGGGACAAGCCGTACGCGATCCAGGACCTGCGCGAGAAGGTGCACGAGGTGCTCCGCTCGACGGCGGGAGAGCACCGGGGCGGCGGTGAGGGGCCGACCGGCGGGCCGGACTCGTGACCACGCTCTCGTTCGACACCTTCTGGTCGTGGCTCCAACATCACGTCAACTGCATCCAGCGGGTGGCGACCGCCGACGCCGTCCTGTTCGACGACGAGGATCTCCACTGGTACGTCGGTGCGCTCGACGGCGGCGACGTCGTTCAGGTGATCCGCGGCAAGCGGTTGATGGGCGAGATCGTCGTCGACCCCGAGCGGGTCGCCTATGTTCAGGCGCTGGGCGAAGAGCAGCAGGGGGAGTACCTGTTCGAGGCGATCAGCGAGACCGAGACCGATCGGCTCGTCGCCTACAGCTTCGTACTGGTCCACGACCTCGCCGACGACGCCGAGCCCCAGCACGGCCCCGGCGTGCACTGAGCTCAGGCGCGCGCGGTACGGCGGCGGGCGGCGAGCGCGCCGCCGGCGAGCAGTCCGGCGAGCAGCGACGCCGCCGCCAGGACGTCGAACCACCACGGGCCGTCGAGGTCGCCGCGGAGGGTGAGCGCCGTCGTCTCGACGACCACCAGCAGGCACATGACGAGGGTGTGCTCGATCTCGCGACGGCCGGCGATCCAGCCCGCGAGGAAGCCGCCGGCGACCGCCGAGAGCACGGTGCCGAGGCCGGCGACGGCGAGCTCGACGGCACCCGACTCGTGGTAGCCGACGCCGCCGAACAGGGTCTCCTGAACGAGGGTGATGAGGATCACCATCGCCGCATAGCCGGCGACGACGGCGACGATGCTGCGCACCACGTGCATGACGGTCACTCCCGGGGAGGGCGTTCCATTGTGGCACGGGCGCCGGCCCGGGTGACGTAGACTGGCGCCGCGTGCCCGAATCGACCCCCGAGGAGACGGTGGCGCCGCTGCGTTCGCCGGCGGCCGGTCCCATCAGCCGGCGCCGCCTGCTGCAGGGGGCGAGCGGCGCGGTCCTGCTCGCCGAGCTCGGGCTCGTCCGCCGGCGTGCCGCCGCCGCCGATCCCGGTGAGCCGACGAGGCGGGAGGCGTACGCGCTCGACCCGTCGATCACCTACCTCAACCACGCTTCCATCGGCACGGTGCCCAACGTCGTGCTGGGCGCCCTCGCCGGCTATCAGCAGCTGTGCGAGACCAACCCGTGGCTCTACATGTGGTCCGACCCCTGGCGCGAGCCGCTCGCCGAGGTGCGCGCGGCGGCCGCCGGCTGCCTCGGCTGCGCCGCCGACGAGGTGGCGATCGTCCACAACACGACCGAGGTCTTCAACACGCTGTCGCAGGGACTCCCCATCGGCCCGGGTGACGAGGTGCTCTTCAGCTCGCTCAACCACCCCGGAGCGAGCATCTGCTGGGAGCATCAGGCGGCGCGGCGCGGGTTCGAGGTGCGGCGCTTCGAATGGCCGATCGCGGAGGTCGGCGCGATGACGCGCGACGCGATCGTCGACCGCTACGCCGCCGAGATGGGCCCCCGGACGCGCGTCGTCGTGCTGCCGCACGTCGACAACATGGTCGGTCTACGACATCCGGTCGCCGAGATCGCCGCCGCCGCCCGCGAGCGCGGCGCCCGCTGGGTGCTGGTCGACGGCGCCCAGAGCGTCAACGTCGTTCCCGTCGACGTGACGCGGCTGGGCGTCGACGCCTACGCCACCAGCGCCCACAAATGGACGCAGGCACCCAAGGGCCTCGGGTTCACCTATCTCCGTCGCGATCGTCAGCCGGAGGTCGCGCCGATGTGGGTGACCTGGGGTCAGCGGATCTGGAAGGACGATGCCCGCGCCTTCGAGGACTACGGCACCCGCGCCCTCCCCTCGGTGATCGCGCTGGGTGATGCGCTGCGCTTCCAGGCGCGCCTCGATCCGGCGGCGCGAGAGGCGCGGCACCGGGCGACGTGGGAGGCGCTGCGTCGTCGGGTCGCCGCCCGTCCGGATCTGATCTGGCGCTCGCCGGTCGACTGGACCCTCGCCGCGCCGCTGTGCGCGATCGAGCCGCGAGCCGCCGCCGCCGACGTCGCCCACCATCTGTTCGACCGCCACGGCGTCGTCGTCCGCCCGTTCACCACGCCGCAGCTCGACGCCCTGCGGCTGTCGCCCAACCTGTCCAACGACGACCGCGATCTCGAGCGCTGTCTGACGGCGATCGCCGCCTGAGCTCCGGGATCCCGACGAGGAGGTCGCACGTGCCGCGAAGACCGCTCTATCTGACGATGCTCGCCCTGTCGATCGGGGCGCCGGCGGTACTGCCCGTCGCCGCCGACGAGGTCACGGTCCCTGCCGACCGCGACAACACCCTCTACGAGGACTCCCTCGGCAACCTGAGCAACGGCGCCGGCGACCACGTCTTCGCCGGCGTCACCCAGGAGGCGCGGATCCGGCGGGCGGTCGTCCACTTCGACGTCACGGTGATCCCACCCGGGGCCGTGATCGAGAGCGTCGAGGTGACGCTCGACATGTCGATGACGGTGGCCGGCCCGACCGCCGTCTCGGTCCACCGCCTGACGGCGGACTGGGGGGAGGGGACCTCCGACGCCCCCGGCAACGAAGGGGGGGGCGACGCGTCGACGATCGGCGACGCCACCTGGGTGCACCGCTTCTTCGACACCGACACCTGGGCCGCGCAGGGCGGCGACTTCGTCGCCAAGCCGAGCGCCGTCGAGACCGTCGACCAGGTCGGCAGCTACACCTGGGGGTCGACCGACGAGCTGGTCGCCGACGTCCAGGGGTGGGTCGACGACCCCGGCGTCAACTTCGGCTGGCTGTGGATGGGCGAGGAAGGGAGCACCGGGACCGCGAAGCGCTTCGACAGCCGCGAGAGCGCGCCGGAAGGCACGGGCGGGCCCAGGCTGAGGGTCGTCTACCAGCCGCCGGTGCCGGTCGAGCTGCAGACGATCGAGATCGACTGAGCCGCTGTGGTCCGACTCCTTGCGCCCGACCCCGCCGAGTCGCTAGGCTCATCGCACCATAGAGAAACATCGATTCCACCGATCTCCGATCCCTTCCCTTCCCATCCCATCGATCGTTCCGTGACCGGACGTTGCTGAACCCGATCTGTCGTCCTTCCCCCGTGGGCGCCGTGCCGGCGCCGTCGGGCGCGCCGTGGGCGCGTCGCACCACGGAGGAAGGCGACCGCCGATCGAACCAGGAGGCCAACATGATCCGACCGTCGAACCGCCGACCGAACCTCGCGGCATGGCTGTTGCCGATGCTGCTCGTCGCCACCGGAGCCGCCGGCGTCACCCTGCCGCAATCGGGGGAGCACGAGATCCGCAACTACGACGCGCGGGTCGAGCTCAACGAAGGCTTCGCCTCGCCGGTCGACGCCGCTCACCTCGCGGCCGTCGAGCAGCTGCGGCAGCAGCTCCCCGAGCTGGCGGTCACCTACGAGCCGACCTCTGCCGCACCGCGCTCGCTCTACAACCGCACCGGCTATCTGACGGGGCCGAATCCGGCGCTCGACGCCGAGGGGGTCGCCCTCGACTTCGTGCGGTCGAACCTCCCCCTCCTCGGTCTCACCGCCGACGATCTCGCCGGCTACGAGGTCACCGACAACGTCTTCAACCGGGTGACCGGAGCGACCCACCTCTACCTCCGGCAGACGGTGCACGGCGTGCCGCTCTACAACGGCCAGCTGCACGTCAACGTCAACCGGGACGGGCGCATCATCAGCGTCAACAACGCCTTCCTGCCCGGTCTCGCCGGTTCGGTCAACGCCCATCCGGTCGGCAAGGGCTTCGGTGTCCAGCCGGCGCTGGGTGCCGACGGCGCGGTCACCGCGGCCGCTCGCCACCTCGGCATCGAGATGCTGTTGCCGCCGGCGGTGCTCGCCGTCGACCGCAAGGATCCCCGCCGGACGACGGTGCTCGATCCGTCCGGCCTGTCGCTCGATCGCATCGAAGCGAGCCTGATGTGGCTGCCGATCCGGCAGGGCGACGCCCGTCTGGTGTGGAACTTCCAGATCCAGACGCTCGACTCGCAGCACTGGTACGACATGACGGTCGACGCCACGACCGGCCAGGTGTGGACCCGCTTCGACTGGGTCAACTCCGGCAGCTACCGGGTCTACGAGCAGCCGGTCGAGGACCCGGGCCACACCTCGCCGCCACCTCCCGCCGACGCCCGCACGCTCGCCGTCGACCCGGAGCATCCGGTGTCGCAGAGCGGCTGGTTCGGCGGCGGCGTGGTCGACGGCAACAACGTCCACGCCTGCATCGACGCGGTGTCGAACAACATCTGTGACTTCCAGACCAGCTGCTCGGGCACGACCTGCGACTTCCCGATCGATCTCACCAGCGCCCCCTCGGCCTACCAGGATGCCGCGGTCGCCAACCTCTTCTACTGGAACAACCTGATCCACGACGTGCAGTACCAGTACGGCTTCGACGAGGCGGGCGGCAACTTCCAGGAGAACAACTTCGGTCTCGGCGGCGCCGGGTCCGATTCGGTCAACGCCGACGCCCAGGACGGCGGCGGCAACTGCAACGCGAACTTCGCCACCCCGACGGACGGCGGCAACCCGCGGATGCAGATGTACACCTGCTCGAACACCAGCCCGGCCCGGGACGGCGACCTCGACAACGGCGTCATCGTCCACGAGTACGGGCACGGCATCTCGATCCGCCAGGTCGGTGGCCCGAACAACTCGAGCTGCCTCAACAACAACCAGCAGGCGGGCGAGGGGTGGAGCGACTGGTTCGCCCTCGCCTACACCCACGAGCCCGGCGACCAGGGGATCGACTCCCGGGGGATCGGGACCTGGCTGTTCGGTCAGCCGCCGAACGGACCCGGTATCCGTGATCTGCCGTATTCGACCGATCCGGCGGTCAACGACTGGACCTACGAATCGATCTCCGGG
>JBPEXA010000011.1:0-2343 GCA_052032135.1 Thermoanaerobaculia bacterium
GCGGTGGCTATCGGCGGCCTCACTGGCTTCGTCGCGCACCCAGCGCGACTGCACCGAATGTTGTGACCACAGCACGACGACATGTTCGGCTGCCTCGAGCTGCTCTTCGATGTCCTTGGAAAATTCCGCGCCGCCCTTGATGTGCCGGTCCCACCAAACGCTTTTCCCGGCATCCTCGAGCACCGCCGCCAGCCGCGGGTCGGGGGCGCCGGACGCGAAGAAGGTGACGGCGATGCCGGCCGCCGCGGTACCGGCCGCTTCGATCACCACGCGGTCGACGTCGTCGGGGACGGCGACGCCCGACAGCACCACCGGCTTGCCGGGGTCGAGGTCGGCGAGCCGGTCGAGGGCGGCCGCCAGCTGCCGCTCGTCGGCCGGCAGGAGGGCGACGCCGTCGATGTAGGCGGCCACCTCCTCGGCGTACCAGGCGTCGAGCAGCTCGGGGTCCGGCGGCAGGGGGGCGGGGAGGACGCGCGCCTCCGGGTCGACGCCGGTCAGCGCCACCGCCGCCCGCTTGATCAGGAAGGCGTACTCGGCCACCTGCTCCATCGCCGGCCAGTCGATCTGGTAGTGCGTGGAGGGGTCGGCCGCGCCGGCGAGGCGGGCGAGGCCGGCGAGCTCGCTTTCCAGCGCGGCGAGGTTGGCGCGCAACGGCGGCGGGGTCTCGAACCGCACCCGCAGCCACGGCGTCGCGCCGGCGGCGCGCACCTCCCGGGTGAGGGGGGCCGCAGCGTCGTCGGCGGCGACCGTCCACGCCAGGTAGAGGCGAGCGTCGTCGGCGAGGGACGGTTCGCCTCGGAGGGCGTCGAGCCACGCCTCCGGCCTCTCGACCTCGAGGCCGACACAGGGGAGGCAGGGCGGAGTCGCCGCCGTCGCCGCTCCGGCATCGAGCGCCGACAGGAGGGCGAAGGCGAAGGGGGCGAGGGCCGCGAGCGGCAGCGGCCGGTGGCCGCGGTCGGAGCGTCGGAGCATGGTCGGTGCGGTCAGTCGGCGGGAGAGGCGTTGGCGCGCGTAGGATTCGCACGTGGGGCGTCCGCCGGCTTGCCGAGCCACCGCACGAGCGCCACGATGATCACGGACCCCGCCAACAACGAGATCCAGGGGCTCATTCCGTAGGCGGTCGGGATGTCGCCGACCAGCAGCCCCAGCACACCGGCGGCCACCGCGTAGGGGATCTGGGTCTTGACGTGGGCGATGTGGTCGCAACCCGAAGCCGTGCTCGAGAGGATCGTGGTGTCGGAGATCGGCGAACAGTGATCGCCCCAGACGCTGCCCGCCAGCACCGAGGAGATGGTGCCGACGAGGATGGTGGTGTAGCCGTCGGCTTCGACGCCGAGGCCCGCCTTGCCGGCCACGGCGTGGGCGATCGGGATCACCAGTGGCATCAGGATGCTGAGCGTGCCCCACGAAGAGCCGGTGGCGAAAGCGATGGCGGCCGACAGCAGGAAGACGATCGCCGGCAGCCAGTGCGGGGAGAGCACCGCTTCGGTGACCCGCACCAGGTAGTCGGCGGTGTGGAGCTCGTTGCAGACGCTGCCGATCGACCAGGCGAGCACCAGGACGACGAGGGCGAGGAGCATCGACTTGAACCCCTCGACCATCGCCTCCATCGCCTGCCCGAAGCTGAGGATCCGCTGCGCGATCGGCAGCGCCGCCGCCAGCACGACGCCGGCGAGGCTCGCCCACAGCAGCGCTTTGTAGCTGTCGGAGTTGCCCATCACCGCGCGAACCCACTCGCCGGCGGAATCGTAGCCGGCGCGGTCGAGGCCGGCGCTGCCGGTGACGTAGAGGCCGATGACCGTGATCGCGATGATCGCCAGGATCGGCACGAAGGCGTTGATCGCCCGCCGCGGCGCCCCTTCGGGAGGCGCGAGCCGCTGCTGACCGAAGTCCGACAGCGGCTTGGCATCGTCTCCGAGCACCGCGCCGGTCGAGCGGGCGCGCCGCTCGGCCGCCAGCATCGGGCCGAAGTCGCGGTTGCTGAGCGCGATCGTCAGCCCCAGCACGAGCGCGAAGATGGGGTAGAAGCGGAAGGGGATCGAGGCGAGGAAGGTGGTATAGCCGTCGAACGGCAGCTCGAGGGCGGCGAGCGCGGCGGCGATGAGGCCGACCTCGAACCCGATCCACGACGAGAAGGGGACGACGCTGGCGATCGGCGCGGCGGTCGAGTCGACGATGTAGGCGAGCTTCTCGCGGCTGATCCTCAGCTTGTCGGTGAGCGGCCGCATCGTCGAGCCGACGATCAGGGAGTTGGAGTAGTCGTCGAAGAAGATCAGCACGCCCATCAGCCAGGTGGCGACCTGGCCGCGCGTGGCGTCGACGGCGAAGGTGCGCAACCGCTCG
>JBPEXA010000110.1:0-4945 GCA_052032135.1 Thermoanaerobaculia bacterium
CGGGTCACCATCCGTCTGCGGCCGTCGGAGGAGTCGGGCGTCGTCCTCGAGGTCGCCGACGAAGGATTGGGGATCCCCGCCGACGAGCTCGAGGCGATCTTCCGCCCCTTCGCGCGGGCGACCCCCCAGCCGACGGCGGGGGAGAAGAGCACCGGGCTCGGGCTGGCGATCGTCGACCGCATCGTCTCCGGCCACCGCGGCCGCATCTCGGTGCGCAGCGAAGTCGGTCGCGGCAGCACCTTCCGCGTCGAGCTGCCGGCCGCCCGGTGAAGGGGGACCGGCCGACCAAGGTCTGCGCCGCCTGCGGCCGGGAGTTCGCCTGGCGCCGCAGATGGGCGGCGACCTGGGAGTCGGTCCGCTACTGCTCGCAGCGGTGCCGCCGCGAGCGGGTCGGCGCCGTCGATCGGGCTCTCGAGACCGCGATCCTCGAGCGGCTCGACGGGCGGGCCCGCAACGCCTCGATCTGTCCGTCGGAGGCGGCGCGGGCCGTGGCGGAGGCTTGGCGTCCGCTGATGGAGCGGACCCGCCGCGCGGCGCGACGCCTGGCTGCTCGCGGCGAGATCGAGATCGTGCAACAGGGGCGGGCGGTCGATCCGTCGGCAGCCCGCGGGCCGATCCGTCTCCGGCGCCCGCGCTGACGCCCGGACGAAGCGACTCTCCGGTCCCTCGCCTCCGGTATCCTCGCCGGCACATGCTGCACGCGGCGTTTCACGAGCCGGGGACGCGGATCTACCGCGTCGTCCAGGGGACCGTCTGGGGCCTCATCCTGCTGTCGATCGCCCTGCTCGCCGTCGAGGCCCTCCTCCCCGCGGGCCATGCGTGGGCGAGCTGGATCCAGGCGGTCGATCGCGTCGTGCTGCTGCTGTTCGCGATCGAGATCTCGCTGCGGGTGGCGAGCTTCCGCCCGCCGACGCTGCAGGTGTTCGAGCGGCCGGCGATCGGGCGGCTACCGGCTCACGTCCTCGCCCGGCTCGGTTACGTCGTGCGGCCGATGCAGCTGATCGACATCCTGGCCGTGCTGGCGTTGTTTCCGGAGTTGCGCGGGCTGCGGGCGCTTCGCCTGCTGCGGCTGCTGCGCACCACCCGCATCTTCCGCTACCGCAACCCGTTCGCCATCATCCTGCGGTCGTTCGAGGAGAACGGCCTGCTGTTCACCTTCGCCTTCAGCGTGCTGGCGATCGCCACCCTGCTCGGTGGCGTCAGCTTCTATCTGGTCGAGCTGCGGCCCAACCCGGAGATCACCAGCATCTTCGACGGCATCTGGTGGGCGCTGGTGACCATCACCACGGTGGGTTTCGGCGACATCACACCGGTCAGCGGCCTCGGTCGGATCATCGGCGCGGTCCTGATGGTGTCGGGCATGTTCACCCTCGCGCTTTTCGCCGGCATCGTCGGCTCGAGCCTGGTGAGCGGCATGTTGAGCATCCGAGAGGAGCAGTTCCGAATGAGCGACTACGTCAACCACATCGTCGTCTGCGGCTGGGACGAGAGCACCCACCTGCTGCTCGAGTCGCTGAGCAGCGAGGTCGCGCTCGAGGACACGTCGGTGGTGCTGTTCGACGACCGCGATCGGCCCCGCGACCTGCCGCCCGAGTTCCATTGGGTGCACGGTGATCCGACCAAGGAGAGCGAGCTCGACAAGGTCCGCATCACCCATGCGGCGGCCGCCATCATCACCGGCTCGCGGGCCACCAGCCCGCAGTACGCCGACGCGCGCACCATCCTCACTGTGTTCACCATCCGTTCCTACATGCGGCGCGATCGGAAGCGATCGCGGGAGCGCCGGCGACCGCTCTACGTGGTGGCCGAGATCCTCGACGCCGAGAACGTCGACCACGCCTACAGCTCGGGCGCCGACGAGGTGATCGAGACCCGCCGGATCGGCTATTCGATGATCGCCCGGGCGATCGGCTTCCACGGCACCGCCACGACGATGAGCAAGGTGCTGCTGTCGGGCTCCTACAACGTCTACATCGGTCGCCTCCCCGAACCGCTCACTGCGCCGGCTGCCTTCAAGGACGTGCTGTCGAAGGCGAAGCTCGGGAAGGCCGGCGGGCTGGTGATCGGCGTGCGCACCCCCGGTGGCAAGGAGGTGATCAACCCGTCGCGCGACTCCAGGGTCGAGCCGGGGTCGTCGTTGATCTATCTCGCGGAGACGCCGCTGCTCGAGCCGCCGGAGTGATCGGACCCCTCGATCGCTTAGAATGCGGGCGGGGAGAGGGTCTGCCGCGCCTCGAGAGGCGGGGATTGTGATGTCTGCCGACGACCCGAACGCTCGCCTGCCGGAGTCACCGATCCGCAGCGTTTCCGCGATGACCGACCGCTGGCTGCCCGAGACGATCCGCGCCGAGCGCTCCACCGAGGAGATGCGGCAACGGCTGCTCGCGTACTTCGGCCCCATGGTCGCCGTCATCGTGGCGCCCTGGCTGGTCGCTCTCTTCATCCCCGATCCGGTGCTGCGGCCGCCGCGGGTGGTCGGTCTCGGTGTGCTGGCGCTGCTCGCCGGCACGCCGCTCTGGCTTCGCTGGCTGCCGGTGCGGGGCGTCGCCTGGCTCGCCGTGGTGCTGGTGCATCTGGCGGTTGGTGTCGGCGTCGTCGCCAACGGCGGTATCGCCGGCCCGGTGGCGATCGCCCTTCCGTGCCTGCCGATCGTCACTGCGGTGCTGCTCGGCAGCGGCGTCGGGTGGATCGACGGCGTGCTGCTGCTGGTGCTGGCGGCCGGCTACGAGATCGGCGTGCCGGCCGAGAGCCGTCTGATGACGGCCCCCGCCGAGGTGTGGCCGCTCACCCGGCTGCTCGCCCTGGTGTTCGCGATGAGCTGCGGGCTGCTGATGGTGGCCGGCTACGCGTCGCTCACCCGCCAGCATTCCAAGCGGTTGCAACGGCTGGCGCACCGCGACTTTCTGACCGGCCTGCACAATCGTCATCACGTTGGGCAGGTGATGCCGGCGGAGTGCGCGTCGCTCGACCGCGAGTTCGACGATCAGGGGGATCGACCGCTCGGCGACCTGCCGACCCTCGGCATCATGTTGATCGACATCGACCGCTTCAAGGCGGTGAACCAGAGATGGGGCCACCACGCCGGCGACCGGGCGCTGGTCGAGTTCGCCAACGTCCTCGACCGCACGTCGCGAGGCAGCGACATCGTCGCCCGCTGGGGTGGCGAGGAGTTCCTGGTCGTGCTGCGCGGGCTCAGCAGCTCGACCCTCGCCTACTCCCCGCGGCGCCTGCTCGACGCGGTGCGCAACGCGACGGTCGAGCCCGAGGCCGGTGAGCCGATGCAGCTGACCTGCTCGATCGGCTTCGCCCACCTGCCGCCGACGCCCCGTTGGCAGCCGCGCTGGGAGAGGATCCTCCAGTTGGCGGACGCCGCGCTGGCCGACGCCAAGGCGTGCGGCCGCAACTGTGCGGTCGGCTACACCTGGAGCCGCCGGATCGACAGCAACGACGACCTGACCCGGGTGCTGCAGGACCCGGCGACGGCAGTCGAGACGGGGTTCCTCGCCCGCCAGCACCTGGTCTGACGGCGCGCCGGCGACCGGCCGCCTGGCCGCCTCCGGCGGGCGGGGAGATAATGCCCTCGTGCCCGCCACCGAACAGCCGCGCGTCGTCGTCGTCTCGCTGGTCGTGATCGCCGCCGTCGCGGTCGCCACGGCGCTCGCGTACACCCGGGCGCTGATGGTGCCGTTCGTGCTCGCGGTCTTCATCTCCTACCTCGTGCTGCCGGTGGTCGATTTCCTGCGGGTCCGGGCGCGCCTGCCGCGCGTGCTGTCGGTCCTCATCGCGCTGCTGGCGACGATCGGTCTGTTGGTCCTGCTCGGCATGCTGATCACCCAGTCGACCGGTCGGCTCATCGCCTCCGCCGACATCTACGAGCGAGAGATCACCGAGCTGGCGCGCCGGGCGCTGTCGGTGTTCGATCGCTTCGGGCTCGAGCTCGGGCAGCGGCCGCTGCTCGAGGCGATCAGCCAGCTGCCGGTGCTGTCGATGGTGCGATCGACGGTCGGCACCCTCGTCGACCTGGTGTCGACGGGAGCGCTGGTAGTGGTGTTCGTGATCTACCTGCTGCTCGCCCGGCGGCCGCCGGAGCTGCAGCACGGCGTCTACGCCGAGATCAACTCCAAGATCCGCAAGTACCTGGTGACCAAGTTCGCCATCTCGGCGGCGACCGGCGGCATCGTCGGCTCGATCT
The DNA here is from genome assembly GCA_052032135.1 of Thermoanaerobaculia bacterium. Taxonomy (GTDB): domain Bacteria; phylum Acidobacteriota; class Thermoanaerobaculia; order Multivoradales; family JAHEKO01; genus CALZKB01. The sequence continues at coordinate 4,193 of JBPEXA010000110.1, forward strand.
ACGCGCTCTTCGGGCTCGACCTCGCGCTCGTCTTCGGCGTCATGGCCTTCCTGCTGAACTTCATTCCGTCGATCGGCTCGGTGGTCGCCACGCTGCTGCCGGTGCCGATCGCCTTCCTCCAGTTCGACAATCCGTGGATGATCGCCGCCGTGATCCTCATCCCCGGCCTCGTGCAGCTGACGATCGGCAACGGTATCGAGCCGGTGGTGATGGGGGAGGGGCTCGATCTGCACCCGGTGACGGTGCTGCTCGCCCTGATTCTCTGGGGGCTCCTGTGGGGGCCGGTCGGGATGTTGCTGGCGGCACCGATGACGGCGATCCTGCGGATCATCTTCGAGCGCGGAGAGGCGACGCGGCCGATCGCCGAGCTGCTCGCCGGCCGGCTGCCGGCGAGCGCCTGACGAGAGCGAAGGAAGCGACGGTGTCCGGCATCTAACCAGCCGAGCGCCCCGAACGGCGCTGGACCGATGGCGACGAGCGCGACAGAGAAGGCCCTGGTCGACGGCATGCTGGCCGGCGACGAGCGCGCCTTCGACCGCTTCGCCGACTTCTACATCCCGATCGTCCATCGCTTCGCCGCCTATCGACTGCGGGGCGACACCGACCTGGTCGAGGAGATCGTGCAGCAGACGCTGACCCGAGCCCTCAGCCGGCTGTCGACCTTCCGCGGCGAGGCGGCGCTGTCCACCTGGCTGTGCGCCGTCTGTCGCAACGAGATCGCCGGACACTTCCGGCGTCGCGCGCGGATCGGCT
>JBPEXA010000111.1:0-1891 GCA_052032135.1 Thermoanaerobaculia bacterium
CGCGCTTTCTCTTCCTCAACCTGCTCGATCCGCACTATCCCTATCGGCCTCCGGACGACGCCTACCGGGTGTTCCTTTCCGACGTCGAACCCGACGTCGCCTACACGGTGGAGCAGCGGGAGCCGCCGTACTTCTTCGCGCCCGGGATGAGCGCGCGGGACGCCGACATCCTCGGTCGCCTCTACGACGCCGAGCTGGCGGCGATGGATCGTCAGCTCGGGCGGCTGTTCGACGGGCTGGCGAAGGTCGGCGACCTCGACCGGTCGCTGGTGGTCGTGACGTCCGACCACGGCGAGCGGCTCGGAGAGCGGGGCGTCGTCGGCCACGACCTGCTGCTCGACGAATACGTCCTGCGGGTGCCGCTGCTGATCCGCTATCCGCCGAGGGTGCCGCCCGCCCGCGTCGAGGGTCGGGTCCAGATCGACGGGCTGCCCGGGCACCTGCTCGACCTCGTCGGGCTGGAGGTGCCCCCGGCCATGGCGCGCGGAGGGCTCGAACCGAGAGACGATCGCGTCGCCGTCGCCCAGTACCAGCATCCGGCGTGGATCCTCGAACACTTTCTCGCCGAGAAGGCGGATTTCGACGTCACCCCCTACGCCGGAGACTGGACGCTGGTCACCCGTGGGCAGTTCGCGCTGGTCGCCTCGCTCTCCGACCCCGCCGGCACCGCCCGCCTGTTCGACATGAGCCGCAGCGGCGGATGGGAGCGCGACGTGCGCGAGGAGCATCCGCAGATCGCCGGACAGCTGCTGGAGGTGGCGACAGCGCTCCCCGAGTACGGTGAGGTCGAGCGGCGCGAGCTCGACGAAGAGACCCTGGATCGGCTCCGCGCGCTCGGCTATGTCAACTGAGCCGCGGTTCGCGTCTCGGTCGGGGACCACCGTCCACGAGGAGGCGGGTCATCGCCCGACGGTGCCCGGTTGGCTGTTCGCCCTCTACGCCGCGGTCGTCGTCTACGGGACCCTGTTTCCGATCCGCGGCTGGCGTCTCCCCGACGACTTCGGACTGCACAGCGCTTGGCTGTCGTGGCCGGCCCGCCTGTCGACCACCGACGTGGTCACCAACCTGGTGATCTATCTGCCGGTCGGAGCTCTCTGGGTGTGGAGTCGGAGGCGGGGTGGCGGGGCGGGCGCCGTCGTGTCGGCGGCGGTCGTCGGCACCGTGCTGAGCTATTCGCTCGAGCTGGTGCAGATCTTCCTACCGCGGGTGTCGTCGCGCCTCGACCTGGTGTGCAACGGGCTCGGCAGCATGGCGGGCGGGTGGCTCGCGGTCCTCGTCGCTCCCGAGAGGCGGCTCGGGCGCCGGCTCGGCCGGCTGCGGCAGGCGTGGTTCGCGCGCGGGGCGACCGCCGACGTCGGACTGCTCGGCGTCGGACTGTGGGTGCTGTCGCAGTGCGCTCCGCTGGTGCCGTCGGCCAACCTCGGCCACCTCAAGACGGGCGTTCGCCCACTCTGGAACACCTTGCGGGGGGACGCGGCGGTCGACAGCGGCCAGCTGCTCGTCTACGCCTGTGCGGTGCTGGGGGTCGGCGTGCTCGTCACGACGATCGCGCGCAGCCAGCGGCAGGCGATGCTCGGCTTCAGCCTGCTGGTGCCGTGCCTGCTGGCCGCCAAGGTGCCGATCCTCACCCGGCAGCTGTCGTTCGAGGCGTGCGCGGGGTCGGCGGTCGCGCTGGCCCTGCTGCCGGTCGCCGTGCGCTGGATGCCACGCCGGCTCACCGCCGCTTCCCTGATGCTCGCCACCGTGGTCATCGACAGCCTGCGCCCGACCGTCGGCGGCGGCGAGACGATGGCGATGAACTGGGTGCCGCTCGGCCGCCACAACCTCAATCTCTTCGACTTCATCGACATCCTCGCCGGGCTGTGGCCGTTCGTCGCCCTCGCCTTTCTGA
>JBPEXA010000112.1:0-7607 GCA_052032135.1 Thermoanaerobaculia bacterium
TTCTACAGCCGCTTGGTCGGAGTGCTCGGTGTTGAGGCCCAGTGGCAAGACAGCGAGCTCGACAAGGTGCAAGAGCTGTTCGATGCGGCGGGTTGCCGCTGACACCTCGGAGGTCCCGCTAGCTCGATCGCGAGACGGCTTCGACCGTCGCTCCAAGCACAGCGCGCCGTGCCTACGAAGCCGAGGCGGTCTCCCCGTCGTGCGGGCGTCGGCGTCCCGGCGACGCGCTGCCAGGTCCAGGATCGGACCCGGACTCGGTGTGCAGCAGGGTCGCGATCAGGACGACGAACGCGACCATCGTCTGACAGAGGACGGCGAGCAACGACGTCAGGTAGAAGGCGAACGCCCGCTCCGGGAACAGGGTGAAGAGGTTGGCGAAGAGCGGCAGCTCGACGAAGATCTCCAGCGGATAGCCGAGTCGCGTGAACCAGCGGTCGGATCGGTGGAGCCCGCTGCGCTGGCCGCGGCGCACCATGTAGGACAACGCGAGCCAGTTGAGCACCAGAGAGATGGCGCTGGCAATCTGCCACACGCGGGCAGCCGCCAGACCGTAGGAGAAGCCGAGGATCGGGAGGTAGGCGGAGAGCAGGATCACCAGGCTCGAGAAGACGACCGCCTGCAGGCGCACCAGGTTGTGGCGGGCCGAGATGCGTCGCCGGTCGCCGATCACCCCGGCGAGTGCCGAGAAGCCGGCGAAGACGACGGCGACTTCGGCCATTGAGCGCAGCGTTCCGAGATCGACGTCCATCGTTCGAATTGCTAGGGACTGCACGTCACGCTACCACCGCGGCCGCTCGCTCCCTGAGGTGTTTCCCCTATGGACGCCAAGCTCGAAACGTGCTGTGTTGGCAGTCGCAATCACCACGGAAGGCCCTTCCACAAAGGAGGCTGGCGATGAGGGGACGAAGAGAGCGAAGGCTGGTCCTGGCGGGCATGATCGTGGTCGCCGTCGGGTGCGCGCCGCCGGCGGAGGAGCCGGCCGCCGTCGAGGCGAGCGCGGAGGCCGCCCGGCAGGCGCAGCTGGCACGCGGGGAGTACATGGTGACGGTGCTCGGCTGCAACGACTGCCACACGCCGTTCCACGACGGGCCGGCGGGGCCCGAGCCCGACATGACGCGGATGCTGTCGGGACACCCCGAAGAGGTGATCATGCCCGATCCTCCGGAGCTGCCGGAGGGACCGTGGCTGGTGCTGAGCTCGTACACCAACACCGCGTTCGCCGGTCCCTGGGGGATCAGCTACTCGGCCAACCTGACCCCCGATCCCAGCGGGCTCTCGGGATGGAACGAGGACATCTTCATCGCCGCCATGCGCACCGGCAAGCATTGGGGCGTGGCGCGCCCCATCCTGCCGCCAATGCCGTGGCCGTGGTTCTCCAAGATGACGGACGAGGACCTGAAGGCGGTGTTCGCCTATCTCCAGACCATCCCGCCGGTCAGCAATCACGTGCCGGAGCCGAAGATCCTGCCGCCGCCGGAGCCGGCCGCTTCCTGAGCGGCGCGGCGGCCACGCCTCGAGAGGGGGGCCGGGCCACGTCCGGCGGGCCTCAGAACTCCGTCAGCGCGGCGATCTCCTCGTCGATCCAGCCGATCAGTCGCGCCCGCTCCTCGTCGCTCAGGCGAGCGTCCCAGTGCAGCCACAGATAGCTGCGCAGCGGCATCCGGCGCGACTTGATCTCCTCCTTCATCTCCGCCAGGTGGTACTGCTGGGTCTGCGCGTCCAGCAGCGGCCACTCGGTGAAGTTGACGTGGCTGCGCCCCTCCTCGACGTGGTCGGTGACGAACCAAGATGCCGGCGCGACGTAGGCGTACCACGGCCAGTCGGTGCGGTTCGAGTGGCAGTCGTAGCACGAGCGCTCGAGCAGGGAGCGGATCTCGGGAGGCGCGAGGATGGCGCTCGTCTCCGGAGGGTTGGAGCGCTCGACGGGGACGAACTGCAGGCCGATCGCGACGGCGACGGCGACGGCGATGGCGATCCAGATGACAGGCTTCATTTCGGCCGACCCCCGCGCGCTAGGCGACGCAGTCGAAGAGCACCTCGTAGCTGTGGACGCCGCGGCGCACCCGCTCCTCCTCGTCGAGCAGGTCGGGCGGAGCGAGCCGGGTGACCTCGAACCCGGCGTCGCGCAGCCGGTCGGCGAAATCCTCGCCGTAGCGGCGCACGTGATCGAACTGGCCGAACAGCCGCTCCCGCTCGGCGGGATCGGTGACCGACGCGTCCTCGAACGTCTCCTCGCGGTCGATCGGCACGATGAGCATCGCCCGACCGCCCGGACGCAACACTCGATGGAGCTCGCCGATCGCCCGGCGATCGTCGGGGACGTGCTCGAGCACGTGGCTGCAGAAGATGAGATCGAACGAGCCGTCGGGGAGCTCGATGCGGGTGATGTCCATCGCGACGTCGGCGCGCGAGCCGTCGAGGTCGGCGGTCAGGTAGTCGGCGCCCTCCAGCCGCCGCAGGCGGTGCTCGGTCGCGGGCTCGGGCGCCAGGTGGAGCACCCGCCCCTGGAAACCGTCGAGCCGCTGCCGATCGCGCAGGTAGGTCCACAGGAAGCGATCGCGCCCCAGCGACAGGCAGACCGGGCACAGCTCGTCGGGCCGTCGCGGCTTGCCGAAGCTGAGGAAGCGCCGGACCCGGCTCCGGCAGACCGGGCAGATCCGCCTCGAGCCGTGCCACAGCCAGCGATGGAGGGGCGAGAGCGCGACGTAGGCTCGCTTCAGGTCGAGGTGCATGGGATCGGGATGGAGATTCTACCGGCGCCCAGCCGGCAGGAAGGCGGCTGCGTGAGAGCGTTTGGTAGGGTCACGGCTCCGAACGTCGAAGGCCGGCTCCCGCGGAGGGTGCGGTCGCGCCCGTGAAGGGCGGTTTCGCCAACGAAACGAGGGAGGTTGGAATGATCGCGCGAGTCTGCTCCGTCGTCGCCCTGGGTCTCCTGTCCGTGCCGGTCGGCGCCGCCGACCTCCTCTCCCCGTTCGCCGGCAGCGAGCTGGTCGGCACCTACGAGGCCGACTACGCCCGGCTCTATTACCTTCCGTCGTCCGATGCCGCCGCCGAGCCGGCGGTGGTCGAAGGGCGGCTGAGGAGCCGCATCTACGCCAAGCCGGACGACAAGAGCAATTTCGAGGTCTTCCGCAGCTACCAGAACGAGCTGGAGCAGGGAGGGTTCGACCTCGTGACCGTGATCGACGACGGCCGCGCCCAGCTCCCGGTGCGGGCGATCAACGCCAAGGACAAGAACGACTTCACCCACCGCCCCTTCACCCTCGACGATCGAGCGGTCGGAGTCGGCACCAAGGGGCTGGTCGGGACCCAGGCGGAGCACTACCTCGCGGCGCGCAAGCGCATCGACGCCACCGACGTGCTGATCGTCGTCTTCACCAGCCGCAGCGGCATGTACGCGATCGAGCAGCTCGAAACGGCGGCGATGGAAGAGGGGACGGTGACGCTGACCCTCGACGCGTTGCGCGACGCCATGGAGTCCGAGGGTCGCGTCGCCCTCTACGGCATCCACTTCGACAGCGGCAGCGCGACGATCCTGCCGGAGTCGGCGGCGACGCTGTCGACCATCGTCGCCTATCTGACGCAGAATCCGGGCCGCGACTTCTACGTCGTCGGCCACACCGACGACGAGGGGACGCTCGACGGCAACCTGGCGCTGTCGGAGGCGCGCGCCCGAGCGGTGCTGGAGGCGATCGCGGCCGAGCTGCCGGCGTCGCGCCAGCGGCTGACCGCTCATGGCGTCGGACCGCTTTCCCCGGTGGCGACCAACCAGGCCGCCGACGGCCGGCGGCTCAACCGCCGCGTCGAACTGGTCTCGACCCTCGAGTAGACGCGAGCAGCGAGCTCAAGATCGCGATCCGGCCGCTGGAGCGAGATCGCGGGCGGCGAAATCGGCGAGGCTGCCCGGATCGCGGCCGAGCAGCCAGCGCAGCACGTTGGGATTGCCGCTGAGACCGAAGCGCCGGTAGGCGTCGAACATCGTGAGGAGGTCCTCGACGACCTCGCGATCGAGACCGGCTTCCAGCGCTTCCGCCCGCCAATCCTCCAGTGAGCGCTCCACCGCTCGCACCGGGCGACCTAGCACGCGGGAGAGGGTGGCCGCAACCTCCTCCTGCGTGGGGTTGTGCGGGCCGCACAGAGGGTAGGTGGCGTCGCCGTGTCCCTCCTCGGTGAGCACCCGTGCGGCGGCCTCGCCGACATCGGCGAGATCGACGAGACCGATGCGCGTCGACACCGGATACGGCACCGGGAGGAGCCCCCGCTCGAGGATCTGCGGGCGCAGCGGCAGCAGGTTCTGCAGGTAGGCGGCCGGCTGCAGGACGCTCGCTTCGAGGCCCGACTCGAACAATCGCTCCTCGGCGTCGAGCTTGCGCGCATGGTGCGGCATCGACCGCGCGTGGGGGTGGAGGACCGAGTGATAGACGAAACGACGCACGCCGGCCTGCCGAGCCACCTCGATCATCGCCTCCACGATCGCCGCCTCGTCGCGGTGCATGTTGGGCACGATGCAGTAGACGGCGTCGATCGAACCGGCGGCTCGGGCGAGCTCGCGTTCGTCGAGCAGGTCGCCGACCGACACCTCCGCGGCGCCGGCGGCGCGAGCGATCGACTCCTGCTCGGGTCGTCGTACGAGCGCGCGGACGGTGCTGCCGCGGCCGATCAGCGCCCTCAGGACGGCACGCCCGGTCTTCCCGGCCGCCCCGGTGACCAGGATCCTCTCGGGGCGGGGCACGCCGACGCGCTCAGTCGCCGGTGAAGGCGACGGCCTCCGCCACCTGCTCGAGGTAGAACCACCAGCCGCTGACGCCGTCGAGCTGGTCGCGGTCGTCGCCGGGGGCGCAGTTCCCGGCGCCCCCCGGCAACAGCGAGCTGAGCACGACGTCGCCTCCCGGACCGGACAGCACGATGGTGTCGGCCACGGCCTCGCTCAGGAAGCCGCGCACCAGCCCCTCCTCGAGCCGGAAGACCGGCTCGCCGACGAGGCTGCCGGAGAACCGACCCTCCTCGAGCACGATCGGCACGCCGTCGAGCACCAGCACCAGGATCGGCGCCGGACCGACGTCGGAGACCACGCACGGCGCAACGGTGGTCGGCACGGCGGGGAGGTAGCCCGAGGTGGTGGCCGGGATCGGCTCCAGGCAGACGCCCGCCGACAGCGCGTCGTAGGTGGTGGTTCGCGGGATGACCAGCGTCCGGTCCCAGTCACAGCTGGTGGTCGCCAGCGGCGCCGTGCAGGCGCCGCAGCCGGCGTCGAGCCGCTCGTCGACCGCCGACTCCGAGAACGGCCGGAAGCCGAGGATCTGACTGAAATCGAGGAACCCGTCGCCGTCCTCGTCGCCTTCGATCGCCGCTTGCAACGAGTCGTTGAAGGACGGACCGAGCCCCAGCGGCAGCTCCTCGTCGGTGAAGTCGACGCAGCCGACACCGGGGATGTCGGCGAAGACGTGCGGATCGCGCAGATCGAGGTCGACCACCCGGAAGGCGTCGGGGGGTGGCAGCCCGGGGACCCGGTTGCTCCAGGCGAGGGTGTTGCCGCTCTCGAAGCCGTCCGCGAACAGCGCCGTGCCGCTCTCGTCGCTCTCCGTCTGCGCGTCGGCGATCGCCGCGAGCATCGACAGGGACAGACCGACGGTGACGGTGATTCCACGTAGCGCCATGGATCGATGGTATCGGAAGCTCACCCGTCGGGCGGCGGCGAGGTCGCGGGACCGGGCGGTATGCTCGACGCCCACCCAGGCCGGGGCCTTCGAGAGCGGCCTACCGTTGGAAGAGGAGCACCACCGATGAAGCGGTACGAGACGGTCGACGCCTTCCTCGACGACGCCGACGCCTGGCGAGAAGAGCTCACCGCGCTGCGCGAGATCCTGCGCGCGACGCCGCTCGCCGAGACGGTCAAGTGGGGGGCGCCGACCTACACCCACCAGGGAAAGAACGTCGTGGGGATCGGTGGCTTCAAATCCTACTTCGGGCTGTGGTTCTTTCAGGGGGCGCTGCTCGAGGACGCCGACGGCGTGCTGGTGAACGCGCAGGAAGGCCGCACCAAGGCGATGCGCCAGTGGCGGATGGCGTCCGCCGAGGAGATCGATCGCGACCGGATCGAGGCGTACGTCGCGGAGGCGATGGAGCTGGTCGACCGCGGGGTGGAGATCAAGCCCGAGCGCGGCAAGCCGGTGGTGGTGCCGCCGGAGCTCGAGGCGGCGCTCGCCGGCAACCCGCGCGCGGCCGAGGCGTTCGCAGCGATGACGCCGGGGTGCCGGCGCGAGTACGCCAACCACGTCGCCGAAGCGAAGCGCGACGACACCAAGCAGCGGCGCATCGCCAAGATCCTGCCGATGATCGAGGCGGGCGGTGGGCTCAACGACCGGTATCGCTAACCCGCCGACGAGCTGATGAGACCGCTGTCGTCGTTCGCTCGCACGATCCGCATCGCCCGCTCGAAGCGGGTGTCGCTCCTCCTCGCGCTGGGGCACCTGGCGGTGGGAGCACCGACCGGAGCCGAAGCGCAGCTGGCGATCCTCGAGGTCGACGTCGTCGACGTCGTCGACGGCCGCGTGCTGCCCGGTCGAACGATCGTGATCGAGGGGGAACGCATCACCGGGATCGGCTCGCCGTCCGAGATCGACGTTCCGCCCTCCGCCGACTCCATCGACGGACGCGGCCTCTTCGCCGTGCCGGGCCTGGTCGACATGCACGTTCACCTCGAACGCGACGACCTGCCGCTCTTCCTCGCCAATGGAGTCACCACGGTCCGTGAGATGAACGGCTCGCCGGAGACCATCACGTTGAAGGGGCAGGTCCGCTCCGGGGCGCTGATCGGTCCCGAGATCTACTCGACCGGCCCGTTGCTGGCCGGCGTCGAACTGCCCTGGCGACACGAGCGCGTGGGGTCACCCGAGACCGCTCGCCAGCTGGTCCGCGACGGCCATGCGGCGGGCCATGACTTCGTCAAGGCCTACGACGGCCTCACAGCTGACAGTTATGAGGCGCTCGTCGAGACCGCCGCAGAGCTCGGCACGCCGGTCGTGGGCCACGTCCCCTCGTCGGTGGGGCTCGATCGGGTGATCGCCGACGGGTACGCGTCGATCGAGCATGTCGAGCAGATCGCCAATGCCACCGTCGGGCATGGGCACGACGTCGCTGCGATCCCCGGGATCGTGCGCCGGATCGCCGCCGGCACGAGCGCCGTCACCCCAACGCTCGCTGCGATGGAGATCCTCAACGGCCGGCGCACGGCGTGGTTCGACGGCCTCTACGAGCGCTCCGAGATGCGCTTCGCGCCGCCCGGAGTGAGGGACTGGTGGCGGTCCCTCCGAGTGCCGGAAGCTGCACGGTCGGGCCTGACGGAGAGTCTCGTGGGCGGTGACGGCGAGCGCATCGGCTTCTTTCGCGAACTCACCCGCCAGCTCGCCGACGCGGGCGTAGCCTTGCTGGTCGGCACCGACACTCCCAACCCGCTGTTGGTGCCCGGCTTCTCGATGCACCACGAGCTCGCGGCCCTGGTGCGGGCCGGGTTGTCGCCTCACCGGGTGTTGCGCGCGGCCACCCACGACGCGGCTCTGCACTTGAGCGGGCCTCGCGACTTCGGCCGCATCGAGGTCGGCCACCGC
>JBPEXA010000113.1:0-6584 GCA_052032135.1 Thermoanaerobaculia bacterium
CCGCGGACAGGCGGCCGTGGGCGTCGATCGCGTACACACGCCCGTCGTCGACGACCGGCGTACTCCGTGGCCCGTCGCCGTAGGGGCTGGAGAACCCGGCCCCGAGCTTGTGGTGCCACAGGACGCGGCCGGTGAGGGCGTCGAGAGCCACCAGCCGCTGCTCGTCGTCCTCCTGCCAGAGCGTGAACGCTCTTCCGGAGTCCACGGAGAACCCGGAATAGCCGGCTCCGGCGGCGACGCGCCAGAGCACCCGTGGGCCGTCGTCCGACCAGCTGTCGAGCAGCCCCGTCTCGGCGGAGATGCCGTCTCTGTTCGGGCCCCGGAACCCGGGCCAACGACCGATCACCTCGCTGGGATCGGAGGCGCCGTCCAGCGCTGCCGCCGATGGGCACAGCAGAGCGAGCGCGAGAGCCGCCGCCCCCGAGAGCAGCAAATACCGATGAGGCGACATCGTGGCGAAGCCTAGCAAGTGGCGACTCAGCAGCGATGACAGAGGGCCGGTCGCCAGATCGCCCAGCGGGAGGTCGGGTGTCGGGCCCGCTCGCTAGGGTCGCGACGGCCACCGCTCCTTGCGCACGGCGACCACCCAGTAGGCGAGGACGCCGAGCAGGGCGAGCGAAGGCAGGAGACTCAAGCCGGTGTCGCTGAACCAGTCGGGGTACAGCTGCGGGTTGGCGACGAACAAGGCGAACACGCCGAAGAAGAGAGCGGCGATCATCCGCCAAAGGTGATCGATGACCCGACTCTTCCCCACCGCCCGGCCCTTGGCGATCAATCGCCAGTCGAGGGCAGTGAAGATGAGAGCGTCGAAGGCCACACCGAAGTAGAGGAAGAACGGTGAGCCGAGCACCTCCCGCCCCTCGACCAGGGAGCGGACTCCCAGGACGGTTCCCGACACGAAACAGGTGACGACCAGAACGAACCAGGCCTTGGTCTCGCGATTGACCACGCCCCCGGTCCGGGTGAGCGCGTTGCGGCCGGTGTGGATCAGATAGAGCGAGAGCAGACCGATCAGGACGAACACCGCTCGCGGCCGGGCGACGGCCACGAGGATGCCGCTGACCGCCATCGCCGTCATCAGGTGCCAGAAGGTGATGCCGAAGAGAACGTGACGTCTCGAGCCCTTCTGGGTCCCGAACAGCGTGGCCAAACCGGCAGCCAGAGCCAGAGCGCCGGTGGCGACGTGGAACCAAAGCACTGCTCCCACCACCGAGGGCATGGGCACGGATGTTAGCCGGGCCCGGGGACGAGAGCCGTCGGCGTGCAGCGCGGCTCCCGACGTGTCGGCGTCCAGGGGACGGTAGGATTCCGCGGGAGGACGGCACGATGACGACACTCGGTAGGGCACTGTTGCTGCTGGTGGGAATCGGTTCGACGTCGGCCCTGCTGGCGTCCGACTTCGTGGTGGTCGCGGCCACCGGAGTGCTGGAGCCGGAGGGGCTCGAGGTCGAGCAGGCGCTGCCGGCGGGAACCGTGCTGAGCCTCGAGCCGTGGGGTCGGGTGGCGGTCCGCGAGACGGCGGGCTGTGGTCACATGCACGTCATCGCCGGGGCGAGCGAGCATGCGCTGCAGCCGGCCGACGACTGCTCGACGGTCGCCGGGGCGATGGAGGTGGTGGGGCTGATCCAGCAGGGCGCGTCGTTCGCTGCGCCGCTGGCGAAGGGCGCCGACGCCGACCAGCTGGCGGCGATGCTGGCCGCGGAGCCGTGCGTCTTCCTGCCGCGGGTGTCCGACGAGGGCGCCAACACCCGCCGCTGTCCCTCCGGCTACGCGCTGCGGGGGTTGCGCTGCAGCGGCGAGCACTGTGACGGCAAGGACCTGCTCTGCTGCCCCTACCTCGGCGGCGAAGCCGACCCGGACGCCAAGGAGATCGGCTCGCGGCTGATCTCCGAGGAGTTCCCCAACGTCGTGAAGTCCAAGCAGTTTCTCGACGGCCTCGCCTGCGACGGTCCGTTCTGCGACAACATCATGCCGTACCAGTTCAAGTCACCACGGCTGACCCAGGCCAAGAGCTGCGAGTGGAGCGCATGGAGCGTCGACCTCCCCGGGCAGTGGCTCGACTGCGGAGACGGCAAGCTGATGTCCGGCGTCCGCTGCCGGAGCGACTACTGCGGCAACGTCGCCGTCTACTGCTGCGACTCGCAGGCTCGGTGAGCCTGAGCGGCGGTCGCCGGACAGTCCTCGCGGCGCCGTCGCTTTGGTAGCATCGGCCGGTTCCCGAACAGTTCGAGAGGAGGGTTGCCCGTGCGCGGAGCGAGCGAGATCGGCCTGTGGATGCTGCTGGTAGCGGTGGTCGGCTGTGGCGGTGCGGATCGACCGGCGGAGGTCGCGACGCCGGAGCCGGCTCCGGTGCCGGAGCCCGGACTGGTCGAAGTGTGGGCGCGTGAGCTGCCGGCCGACGGCGGAGTCCGCTACGCCTTCGAGGGCCCGGGCAAGATCCCGTTCTCCGGCTGGGTGAGGTTGCGCTTCCACAACGAGGGCGAGGAGCCCCACTTCCTGCTGATCTGGGACCTTCCCGACGGCAAGACGTTCGACGACTACGGGAGCGAGGTGGGCGAACCGTTCGAGGCGTTCTATCGCCGGTATCGATCGGGCGAGCTCGACAAGGGCGCCTTCTTCGAGCAGCTGGTAGCGGCGATCCCGGAGTGGTTCTACGCGGCGGTGCCGATGGGCGGCCCCGGCTTCACCGCCGCCGGTCACACCTCGGAGACGATCCTCTATCTGCCGCCGGGCGACAACTACGTGATGGAGTGCTACGTGCGGGCGAAACTGCAGGACGACAGCTTCCACGGAACCCACGGAATGTTCCGGCCGCTGGTCGTCGAGGACGCCCCCTCCGGCCTCGAGCCTCCCGCGGCCGACGTCGAGATCCGGTTGGCGGGGCTCGAGCTGTCGGTCACCGGGGATCTCTCGGCGGGCGCGCACACGGCGCGGGTCACCGTGGCGGAGACTCCGGAGGGCTTCATCCGCCACAACGTCCATCTGGCGAGGCTCGAGGGGGCGACGACCGGCGCGGAGGTGGCGCCGTGGCTCGACTGGGTCGACGCGATGGTCGCTCCCTCTCCCGCCCTCTTCGTCGGCGGTGCCGGTCAGACGGTGGCGGGGCGGGAGACCTACCTGCCCTTCGAGCTGACACCGGGTCGCTACGCCTGGATCTCCGAGGGCTTCGGCGTCCAGGGGATGGTGCACGACTTCGTCGTCGACTGATCGTCGACGGCTCGCCGCGGCCCCCCGCCACCACCCCGGTGGCTAGTCGGCGAGCGGCGTGTACTCGGTGGTGTAGCGCTCGTCGCCGGAGAGGATCCGGCAGGTGATCGCCCGGGTCTCGGCGTCCTGCTCGCAGAGCTGGTAGTAGATCGGGTAGAGGAACGCACCTCCGGAGAGGGGGACGAGACCGGTGACCGAGTCGCCGCGCGGATCGGCGATGAACATCGCGCCGCGGTCGCTCCTCTCGATCGCTTGCGTGGCGCCACGCGACGTCCGGTAGGTGCCGAGTCGGGGATCGTCGGCGGCGACGGTGAGGGGCGCCCGCTCGAGCCGCGGCCACGGCGAGGCGTCCACTCTGCCGGCGGCGAGGTCGGCGATCGCCCGCGCCCAGTCGGCCGGCACCGCGTAGTTGTTGGCGAGGCTGACGACGATGAGGTCGAGCTCGGGGTCGAACAGCAGCTTGGCGACGAATCCGGGCGCCCGCCCCTGAGCGAGGAAGGGGCCGTCGTCGGCGCCCAGCACGCTGCGCCGGAGCTCCTCGCGGATGAAGCCTCGACGGAAGACCCCGCGGGCGAAGGCGAGCATGTCGTCGACGGTCGAGTAGAGCGAGCCACCTCCCGGGCGGATCTCGGCGGCGTAGAACCTCGAGTGGCGGCGCTCGCCCGGATGGGCGCCGGGCTCGTAGCCGGTCGCCATCCCGGGGATCGGCTCCCGGGCGTCGTCGATGTGGGCGGTGTCGGCCATCCCGAGCGGCTCGAAGACGGTCCGGCGCATCACCTCGGCGTACGAGCCCCCGCCGGCGATCTCGAGCACCTTGGCCGCCACCGCGTAACCGCCGTTGGTGTAGGCCGAGTCGGTGCCGGGCTCGAAGTCGAGCGGGAGGGCGGCGAGGCGGGCGACGATCTCGTCCAAGGGGAGCGACGTCTTGCCGTCCCCCCACGGCAGTCGGTTGGTGTGGGGGATGCCCGACGTGGAGTCGAGCAGCTGGCCGACGGTGATCTTCTCGGCCGACGGAAAGTCGGGGAGGTAGGTCGACAGCGGGGTGTCGACGGTCAGCTTGCCCTGCTGGACGAGGGCGGCGACGGCGGCGTCGGTGACCGTCTTGGAAACCGACGCGATGCGGAACCGGGTGTCGGGGTCGTGGACGACCCGATGCTCGTAGTTGGCGAAGCCGAACGATCGCCGATAGACGACCTCGCCGGCGACGTCGACCAGCACCGAGCCGTCGAACATCGCCAGCTCGACGTACGGCTCGATGAAGCGGTCGATCGCCTGCCGGCGCCCGGCAGGCAGAGGGTCGGCGATCGCCACCGCCACCATTGCGAGCGAGAGGAGGACGGTGCCGACGGCGTGCCCTGTTGCCTGCCTCGGTGCCATCGCTCTCATGCTAGCAAGGGCGGCCACCGCAGCGCCGGTCGCGGCCCGAGCGCTGCGGTACCATCCGCGCCATGAACGTACGCTACCTGGAGATCGTCACCCCCGACGTCGAGGCGACCTGCGAGGCGATGGGGCGCCTCCACGACACCACCTTCGGCGAGCCGGAGCCGGCGCTCGGCAACGCTCGCACCGCGAAGCTCGCCGACGGCGGCGTGATCGGCGTGCGGGCACCGATGGCCGAGGCGGAGGCGCCGGTGGTGCGGCCGTACTTCGCCGTCGACGACGTCGCCGCGGCGGCGACGGCGGCGGAGGAGGCGGGAGCGGAGATCGCCCATCCGCCGCTGGAGCTCCCCGGGCACGGCACGTTCGCCATCTACATTCTCGGCGGCGTGCACGTCGGGCTCTGGCAGGACTGACGGTCGCGGCCGTCGAGACGCCGGCGGCCGGTGAGATCGGGTAGGGTCGGGCCCGTCATGCGACGCAAGGCAGCGCTGTTGATGGTGCTCGGCGCCGTGGGGATGGTGGTCGCCGCCTCGGCGGCGGCGCTGCCGACGGCGGCGAGCGGCGAGGTCGGCGAGCCGCGCCACTTCGTGCTGATGATCGTCTACGCCTCGGTGGCGCTGATCTTCTCCTTCCTCTGCTCGGTCGCCGAGGCGGTGGTGCTCAGCGTCTCGCCGTCCTTCGTCGCCCACCTGCAACAACAGGGCAAGCCGCTCGCCGGCAAGCTCAAGGTGATCCGCTCGGACATCGACCGCTCGCTGGCCGGCATCCTCACCCTCAACACCATCGCCCACACGGTCGGCGCCGGTGGCGCCGGCGCCGAGGCCGCCGCCTACTTCGGGGAGCGGTGGGTCGGAGTGTCGATGGCGGTGCTGACCCTGCTGATCCTCTTCCTCTCCGAGATCGTCCCCAAGACGCTGGGTGCCGTCTACTGGCGCAGCCTCGCCGGGCCGACGGCAGCCTTCGTCCGCCTGCTGCTCGTCACCCTCGCACCGCTGATCTGGGTCTCCGAGCTGTTGACGCGCATGATCACCCGCGGCAAGAAGGCCCATTCCTTCAGCCGCGAGGAGTTCGCGGCGCTCGCCGACGTCGGCCTCGAGCGCGGTCACCTCGAGGTCAAGGAGTCGCGGATCGTCAAGAACCTGTTCCGCTTCCGTGAGCTCCAGGTGGGCGACGTGATGACGCCGCGGACGGTGGTCTTCGCCCTGCAGCAGGACCTGACGATCGACGACGCCCTCGACGAGCACCCCGACCCACCCTTCTCGCGGATCCCCATCTACGGCGAGAACCGCGACGACGTGCGCGCCTTCGTGCTCAAGGTCGACATGATGCGCGAGCGGCTCGCCGGCCGCGGCGACCGCCCGCTGCGCGAGCTCTCCCGCGAGATTCACGGCATCGCCGCCAAGTCCGCGCTCGCCGTCGCCTTCGATCGCCTGCTCGACGATCAACAGCACCTGATGCTGGTGCTCGACGAGTACGGCGGCATGGCCGGTCTCGTGACGCTCGAGGACGTCGTAGAGACGCTGCTCGGCGAGGAGATCGTCGACGAGGTGGACGAGATCGAGGATCTGCGCAAGCTGGCCCGGCAGCGGTGGGAGGAGCGCCGGCGGGAGATGGAAGAGGCGGAGGCCGACTAGCGGCCGGCGGGTCCGGCGTGCGCCACGGCGGACGGTCGTACGGGCTAGCCGCCGGGCCAGCGGGCGCCGACCGCCCTCGCCAGGCTCGGCACCAGCACGAACAACAGCAGCGGCAGCGTCGCGACGATCGGGATCGCCAGCAGGGAGAAGACGATCCCCTCCGAGACCGAGGCGAGCAGCCGGAAGGCCGGGCGGACCGCCGGCGACCAGGCGACGTAGGCGGCGAGGCCGATCGCCACCGCCGACCAACGCTCGGCCACGTTGTCCAGGCGCGGCAGGCCGCGGGCGAGGAAGATGAGACCGACGACGCCGTAGCCGAGGGCGAGCCCGGCGATCTCGCCCGCCTCGACCGGCGCGACGAAG
>JBPEXA010000114.1:0-7318 GCA_052032135.1 Thermoanaerobaculia bacterium
ACGGCGGCCCCTCGCCCCTCTCGGGAGCCCGGGCGGGGCGCGACCTCGCGCCGCCCCTAGCGGCGGCGGTCGACGAACGACCGCACCCGCCGCTCGACGTTCGCCCGCAGGTCGAAGTAGAACAGCGCCACGTCGAAGGCGTGGTAGTTGCCGCCGCGCCGGGGGCGCAGCCGGGGGTCGGCTGGGCGGTCGATCTGCAATAGGCCGCCCACGCAGGCGGCCCCCGGCGGTCCCGCCACCCGCGGTAGCGCTCCGTCGAGTGTCGGCGGCACCGCCGAGCGGGCGATCGGCGGCTCGGCGGCGTCGCCCCCCACCCGCCAGCTGAACGGATGGGTGCACAGCAGCTGCCGGTCCTCGTTGCGCCGCCATCCATCCCCCTCGTGGTGGCGCAGGCGCCGGTACCAGCGACGGCTGCCGCGCGGGGAGACGGCGTTCCAGCTGACGACGCAGCCGGTCTCCTCAGGCCCGTCACACGGGGGGAACCGGGCGAGCGAGCCGTCGAACTTGTCGGTCGGGATCGGCATGCCGATCAGGTAGGCGGCGACCAGCCGGCCGGCCGCCGGCGAGGTCGACAGCCGCCGCTCGAGCAGCCGCAGCAGGTGATCGGCTCCCTGGCTGTGGCCGGCGAGGACGAAGGGGCGGCCGTCGTTGTAGGCCGCGAGGTAGTGATCGAAGGCGCGCTCGACGTCGCCG
Organism: Thermoanaerobaculia bacterium; assembly: GCA_052032135.1. Lineage (GTDB taxonomy): Bacteria > Acidobacteriota > Thermoanaerobaculia > Multivoradales > JAHEKO01 > CALZKB01. The sequence goes on from JBPEXA010000114.1 coordinate 694, forward strand.
TAGGCGAGCTCGCGGGCGGCGAGGCTCTCCTCGCGATCGCCGAAGTAGCTGCCGATCGCCGCCTGTCGGTACCACGGGGCGAAGACGCGACCGGCGCCGTTGAACGCCGACGCCTGGTTGCGCAGCGCGGTGCGCTCGGTCCACGCCGCCAGCTCCGGATCGAACGGGTCGGCGTTCCACCGCTCTCCCTCCGACAGGGTGGTCGGATGGAGATAGAAGACGTCGGCGACCGCCTCGTGCTGGCGATCGAGCGCTCCCGGAGGGGTGACGTCGGCAGCGTCGGCGCGGTCGGGGAGGGCGGCCCACGACGCTGCGGCGGCGTAATCGGGAGCGGGGGGGCCGGTGCCGGGTGCCACCGTCGGCCGGCGGTCGCAGCCGGCGGCGAGCAGCAGCGCCACGACGGCGGTGCGAACGAGCGGCGGCATCGGGGTCGGGTGGCGCATCGGCGGGTCGGCGCGATGTTACTGCTCGATAACATCGGGCCGCGATGTGCGGTCGCTACACGGTCTCCAACCCGGGCGAGATCCTCCCCGAGCTGCTGGGCCACGACCGTCACCCGGAGTTCGCCGCCCGCTACAACGTCGCGCCGACGCAGGAGGCGCCGGTCGTCGTCGCCACTCCGGAGGGGCGGGTGGCGCGGGCGATGCGCTGGGGGCTCGTCCCCTACTGGGCCGAGGACCCGTCCGCGGGGCCGCAGATGATCAACGCTCGCGCCGAGACCGTCGCCTCGCGGCCGGCGTATCGCGACAGCTTCGCCCGCCGTCGCTGCCTGGTCGCCGCCGACGGCTTCTTCGAGTGGCAGCCGATGGAGGGCGGCAAGCAGCCCTACCTGTTGCGGCTCGAAGGAGGCGTGCCGATCGCCTTCGCCGGGCTGTGGGATCGCTGGCGGGGGCGTCGGGGACGGGTGCTCGAGTCGTTCACCATCGTCACCACGAACGCCAACGAGGTGGTGGCGCCGATCCACGACCGGATGCCGGTGCTGCTCGACGCCGCCGCGCGGGCGGTCTGGCTCGATGCCACGGCGGGGGCGGAGGCGTGGTCCGAGCTGCTGGTGCCGACCGCCGCGACGATGGAGGCGATCCCGGTCAGCCGCAAGGTCAACGACCCGGCCAACGACGACCTCGGCTGTCTGCAACCGGTGCTACCGCCGACCCCGCGCCAGGGCTCGCTGTTTTGACCCGCGGCCGGGCGGGTCGGCTGGCGGTGTCGGCGGCGGTGGCGGCGCTCGCCGTCGGCTGCGCCGACGCTCCCCCCGACCTCTCGACCCGCGGCTATGTGCTGATCTCGCTCGACACCGTGCGCGCCGACCGCCTCGGCGCCTACGGGTCGCCGCGGCCGACGTCGCCGTCGATCGACGCCCTCGCCGCTCGCGGCGTCCTGTTCGAGCGGGTCCTCGCCCCCTACCCGTCGACGCTGGTGGCGCACCTGTCGATGTTCACCGGCCTCGCCCCGTGGGAGCACCGCGTCTACCCGCCGTCGGGCGTGCTCCCGGAGTCGATCGCCACGCTGCCGGAGCGCTTCCGGGACGCCGGGTTCGAGACCGCCGGGTTCACCGAGGGCGGCTTCGTCGCCGGCGGCTTCGGCTTCGATCGCGGGTTCTCCCGGTTCGACGATTCGCCGTACCGCTCGGACGACGACATCGAGCGGACCTTCGCCCGCGGCGTCGACTTCCTCTCCGCGCTGGGGCCCGAAGAGCGCTTCTTCCTCTTCCTCCACACCTACTCGCCGCACGACCCGTACGACCCGCCGCCGCCGGGCGCCGGCCTCGACCCGCGGGCGGCAGAGCCGCCGCCGGACTCGAGCGGCGAGGTGCTGCGCGCCTTCAACCAGGGGGCGATCGAGCTGTCGCCGCAGACGGTGGCGCGCTTCTCGGACCGCTACGACGAGTCGATCCGCTACGTCGACGGCGTGGTGGGCGACTTCGTCCGCCGGCTCGAAGCGCTCGGGCTGGCGGCGGAGACGACGCTCGTCCTCACCTCCGATCACGGCGAGGAGTTCCTCGAGCACGGCCGCCTGGGGCACACCCAGCTGTTCCCGGAGAGCCTCTGGGTGCCGCTGATCGTCGTCCATCCCGGCCTCGAGCCGGGCCGCCGGATCGCGAGCCCGGTCGAGCTGGCCGACGTCGCGCCGACGCTGCTCGATCTGGCCGGGCTCGAGGCCCCGGAATCCGGTCGCAGCCTGGTCCCGGCGCTGGCGGACGGTCGGCTCGACGCCGCGCCGGCGCGCGCGGAGGTGAGGGAGGAGGGGGCACACCACCGAACGGCGGTCGAGCGTGTGCACGGGGTCCTCTATCAGCTCCTGGTCTCCGAGCCGCCCGGGGAGGCGGAGGGGACCTGGCTGCCGCCGACGCTCGACATCGACTTCGTCGGCCGGCGGCTCGAGCTGCGCGGGAGGAGCTTCCACCGCCCCCGGCGGGTCGAGGTGTCGTCGGATGGGGTCTCCCTCGGGACGCTCGACGTCACGCCGAGCTGGTCGGAGGCGACGCTCGACCTCGGCGAGCACCGATGGTGGCGGCTGCGCCTCGAGCCGGACGGCTGCAGCGTGCCGGCCGAGGTCGAGCGGAGCGACGACCGGCGCTGCCTGTCGGTGATGGTGCGAGGGACGCCGCTGCACCGGGTTCGCCTCTACGACCTCGAGCGGGATCCGGCGGCGCAGGTCGACCTCGCGGCGTCGCGGCCGGCGGTCGTTCGCCGCCTGTTCGGGTCGCTGTCACCGGCCGGTGCGATCGAGGGCGGCCCGGCCCGCGAGCTGTCGAGCGAAGAGGTCGAGTCGCTGCGCGCGCTGGGCTATCTCGACTGACGGGCTCGACGGAGACGGGCTCTCGACGGAGACGGGCTCGACGGAGCCGCGGCTCGACCGAGGTGTCCCGATCGGGGCCGGTCGTCGTCAGTCGTACATGCCGTCGGCGAACCACGCTTCGGTGCGGCGATCCCGGAAGATGCGGTAGATGCCGCCCCCTTCGAGCTCGACGTCCCAATAGTCGCGGTCGATCGCCCCCCCCTCCCACCACCCCTCCTCCAGCGCCCACGGGCCGGAGGCGATGCGGACGGCGCCGGCGATGCGCGGCCGGCCGCCGGTCTCCTCGCGAACCGGCGTGTCGATCCGCTGCGGCCGGTCGTCGGCGAGGACCTCGATCGGCAGCGGCGGTCGCAGCGCGCGCACCGTCAGCAGGCCGTACCCGGCCGCCCGCTCGCGGATCTCTTCGGGAGGCGGGGGCGCGAACGGCACCAGCCGGAAGTCTCCCGGGCGGTGGTCGGAGCCCGGCCGCGGCGCTCCGAGCCGATCGGGGCCGAGCAGCGCGAAGAGCCGCGCCAGCGTGGTCGCCAGGCGGTCGGGGGAGATGGCCGCCGGGCCGAGCAGGTGCAGCTGCGCTTCGCGAGGGCGGTCGGGATGCCCGCGCAGGACGAAGCCGACCACCGGCGCGCCCGGTGGATGCGCCTCGAGGTCGAGCTTCAGCAGGGTGAGCAGGGTCTTGCCGTCGCGAGTGGGGGTCGGCAGCTCGATGCTGCGATCGTGGACTCCGTCCGGGTCGAGGCGCAGCGACGTCTCCAGTCGCAGGCAGGCGAGCCCCCGGCGCGCCATCCGGTCGCACAGACGATCGAGGGCGGCGTTGGCGACGAAGAGCAGAGGCTCGAGGGTCGTCAACGCCCATTCGAGCTCCATCCCCTCGTCGAACGTCGGAGGGGGGCGATGGGGGACCAGCGGGCGGGGGTCGATCCCCCGCGCCTGGCGGTGGAGCTGCCGGCCGAGGTCGCCGAAGCGGCTGGTGACGTCGTCCTTGGGGAGGGCGGCGAACGCGCCGATGGAGTGGACGCCCCATCGCTCGAGCCGGGCGAGGACGCGAGATTCCGGAAGCAGGCGAGAGAGGGGGAGCGGGGCGAGGAAGCGCGCCTCCTCGCCGGCGTCGATGATCGTCGGAGAGTCGGGCTGCTCGGCGGCGACGCGGGCCGCCAGCTTGCTGCCGGCGATGCCGACCCGGGCCGGAAGTCCGCTGCGGCGGGCGGCACGCTCCAGCGAGCTCCCGAGGTCCCGCTCGCTCGACCAGTGGCGCTCGAGGCCGCCGACGTCGAGAAAGACGATGCCGTCGCCCGCGTCTTCGACTCTGGGGGAGAGCGCTTCGGCGATCTCGATCAGCGCCTGCTGCGCCGCCCGCTCGGCGATGCCGTCGCGGCCTCGGGCGGTCAGGTTCGGTCGCAGCGAGCGTGCCTGAGCGAGCGACATCCCACGGCGGATCCCGGCGCGGCGAGCTCTCCGGCTGGCGGCATGGATGCGGGCGGCACCGCCGTTGCCTTCGACCAGGACCAGCGCCTGGTCCACCAGCTCGGGCTCGCTGCGCAGGCGCGCCGCCAGCGGGAACAGGGGGACCAGCAGGCAGGCGAGCCGTGCGGAGCGGCTCATCGGAGCCCGGTTCCCGAGCGCCACCGCACGCCGCGGGGCGGCGCCGGGCCGAGGCCGGTCGCTTTGGTGAGGGTCAGCCGGGTGTCGATCGAGCTCAACAGGGGTGGCTCCCGGGGCTCGCCGAGCCATCGGGTCGACCGCAGGTCGGACTCGAGGATCGTCCGCGTCGCCGTTCCGCTCGCCCGGTAGGGGGTGGAGATCAGGAGCAGGCCGCGGTGCCGGGCCGCCGCTCGAGCGAGGCGCACCCAGGCCCCCTCGGGCCCTCGCCCTCCCGGCACCGGGGGCAGCCCGAGATCGAGCGCGACGAGGGAGAAGCCGGTGTTGAGCAGCAGCTCGGTGGCGATCAGGGCCGCCTTGACGTGCGGCGGCCGGGTCCACAGCAATCGCTCGAGGTCGACCCCGGCCCTCTCGGCGACGTGAGGATCGAGGCTGTCGCCGAGGTCGACGAGCGCCGCGGCCTCACCCCGACGGGTGTGGATGGACACCGCCTGCAACAGCGTGGAGAAGCGACCGCTCGACGACCGACCGACGATCTCCACCGCATCACCGGCCGCCGGCCCCCCCTCGAGCAGGGCGCTCAACGGCTCGAGACCTCGGCCCTCGCCGGAGGCGCCCTCGTCGAGGCGACCGGGCAGCACCGCGGCGGTCGACAGCTCGGGATGGATCTGGCGCAGGGTGGCGATTCGAGGATCCATGTCGATAGCGTAAATGAGGCGTAAACAAGAGTCAAAAGAAACGGCCCGCGAGGGGCCGTTCCGGGCGATCGCCTAGTGGACGGCGCCGTCGTCTTCGACGGCATCCTCCATCTCGTCCATCATCTCTTCTCCGGCGTCCTCCATCTCCTCACCCATCTCTTCCATCGCCCCTTCGGCGTCGCCGGCGGCATCGCCCATGTCGTCCATCATCTCTTCGGCGGCATCCCCGGCGTCGTCCATCGCCTCTTCGACTTCGTCGGCGGCCTCCTCGGCCATCTCCTCCATCGAGCTGCCGGCCTCTTCAGCCTGCTGGCAGCCGACCGCGAACGCGAGCGCGAAGGCGGCTACGAAGACCATCCAGGGATTACGAAATGTGCGCATCGTGGGGTCCCTCCCTTGTTCAGTTTTCTTGGTTCTCTCACCCAGCGGATCCTGCACTATAGCAAACGCCTCCGCCTCTCCGAGGCCGATCGACCGTCGCCGTGGATGTGCTACCCTAAGCGCGTTTCGGAGCGCTGCGCGGTGGCATCCGGGAGTCTCGAGACCGGGAGCTGTGCGCGCGGCGATGCAGGAGGGTAGCCGGGCGGAGATCCGCTCGGTGCAACAGATCGCGAGCTGAAAGGAGCTGGAGATGAAGCGGTGGATTTCGACGTTCATCCTGTCGGGAATCCTGTTGTTCGGGGTGGCCGGCGCGGCGCACGCGCAGGTCGATATCGTGCTCAATGGTGAGTCGACGACCGTGGCCGACGGGACGACCCTCGAGGATCTCGTGACGCGACTCGGCAGGAGCACCGGCGACGTAGAGGTCACCCACAACGGGACCGAGATCCATCGTCGTGATCTCGACGATGTCGTGGTGGGCGGTGGAGACCGGGTGTCGATCGTCGAGGCGACCGGAGGAGATCGTTTCGGCTTCGGGATCGGGGCCGGGTTGGTGAACCTCGACGAGGAGTTCGTCGACGACGATGTCGAGCAGTACCTGACGGCACACCTGCGCATCGCCTTCGGCGACACGCGAGCGCACCGCAGCGGCCGGCGTGGGCTGCAGGGCTACATCGAGCCCGAGATCGCCGTCTGGGACGGCGACACCCGCAGCGACACCATGTTCGGCGTCAACATCATCGGCTCGATCCCGTTCAACGCCGTCGACTTCTTCGTCGGTGCGGGCATCGGCCTGCACATGCTGGAGCAGGACGCCGTCACTCGCGATGGCGTGGTGATCCCGTCGTCCGACGAGGACGCGATCGGCGTCAACGCGCAGTTCGGCGTCGACGTCCACCTGAGCGAGACGGTGACGGTGTTCGGCACCGGGCGCTTCGACATCATCGACGACTCCTCCAGCTCGGACGGCAGCTCGTCGGACGCTCTCGAGGCCAAGGTCTACCTCGGCCTCCGATTCCTCTTCTGATCGATCGCCGATCGGGTCGGGAGCAACGGGCGGCCGCGAGGCCGCCCGTCGTGCTTCAGTCGGTGCTCGCCGGCATCGCCTCCGCCCACGCTTCGACCGACTCGCAGGTGCAGACGAGATTACG
>JBPEXA010000115.1:0-1914 GCA_052032135.1 Thermoanaerobaculia bacterium
CCTCGCCCTGGCGACGATCGCGACCGCCGACCCGGCCGACCCTGCGCTCTCCGGCCAGCGGGCGGCCGGGGCGATCGCCCACCAGGTCCTCGCCGCGATCCCCGATCATCCCGGCGCCCACCACTACGTCATCCACGCCTACGACGTCCCTGCCCTCGCCGGCGAGGCGCTCGAGGTCGCCCGCAACTACGGCAAGGTGTCGCCCGAGAACTCGCACGCGCTCCACATGACGAGCCACATCTTCACCCGCCTCGGCCTGTGGCCGGAGTCGATCGAGTTCAATCGCCGGGCGGAGCGCGCCGCCCGCGAGCGCATCGGCGAGGGCGCCGTCTCGATGCATCGCTTCCACGCCTGGGACTACCTCGCCTACGCCCACCTGCAGATGGGCGACGACGAGGCGGCGCGCGCCGTGCTGGCCGAGCTCGACGCGATCGAGCAGCCCTATCAGAACCACGCGGCGACCGGGTACGCGATCGCCGCGGTGCCCGCGCGCCTGGCGCTCGAGCGTCGCGACTGGGAGACCGCCGCCAGTCTGCCGTCGCGGGTGCCCGAGAGCTTTCCGTGGGACGCCTACCCCCACTTGGAAGCGATCAGCGTCTTCGCCAACGCGTTGGGCGCCGCGCGCAGCGGCGACGCGGCGAGCGCCGCCCGCGCGATCGCTCGCCTCGCCGAGCTCGAGACAGCGGCCGCCGCCCTGCCGGGCGCCTACGACTGGGGCATTCAGGTCGCCATCCAGCGCGCCGGTGCCGAGGCATGGCTCGCCTGGGAGAGCGGCGACCGGTCGGCGGCGCTCGAGCGGATGGCGGAGGCGGCGGCGATGGAAGCGACGACCGAGAAGAACCCGGTCACCCCGGGCGAGGTGCTCCCGGCGCGCGAGCTCTACGGCGACATGCTGCTCGCCCAGGAGCGCTTCGAGGAGGCGCTGGCGGAGTACCGGGCCGCCCTCGACCGCTCCCCGAACCGCCTCAACAGCCTGCGCGGAGCAGCGCTGGCCGCCGAGGGTTCGGGGGACGCCGCCACCGCCGCGGAGTATCGGCGCCAGATCACCGCCGTGGCGCCGGCGACCGTCTGATCCGCCTCGGCTGCCCGGTCTTCTGATCGGACAGGAGAGGACGGCAGCGCCGGACCCTTACTCGGTCGCCGCCTGGCTGGTGCCGGCGCCGCCGCCGATCGCCGACCAGTGGCCGGCGCGCTCCTTCCACTCGCCGTCTTCCTTGACGAAGACCTGCGTCACCCGGGTCAGGTAGTGGCCGACCGGCGCACGGCCCTTGGGGTGCATGCTCCCCTCGAGGTAGTACATGGCGACCGCGGCCTCACCGCCGGGGAGCGCGATGACCTTGATGTGCTTGGGGGTGAGGGCGAACGACTCGTACTGCCCGGGAGGGGCGTCCGCCGCCAGCGACTGGATCAACCCGCCGCTCGACCAGAACTCGAGCGAGCCGTGCCGCGACGTGCCGCCCGGCTTGTCCTCGAGATGCTCGCGCAGGTAGGCGTGGTCCGCCATGATCCTCGCCTTGATCTCGGCGGCGACGTCGCCCTTCTCGTGATGCTCGGCGAGGGCGAAGGTCGATGGGAGCACGATCGCGGCCAGCGCCAGGGCGGCGGCGAAGAAGAGGGGGTGGGAGCTGGTGGTTCGCTGCACGTCGGACCTCCGTTCGGTCGAGAGAGTCAGGGTGGTCGTGTCAGGCCAGCGCCGCGGTGCGAAGCGGTCGCGCCGGTTGGCTGCCCGAAGATCATGCCGTCGAGAATCGACGAGATTAGATCACGGCGAGGAGCGATCGCGACGGTGGTCAACCGGCGCCGGCCGGAGCTCTTCGGCGGGCGATGCACCGAGCCGATTCCCTCGCGACCGGAGCCCGGATTTCCTCAATGATTTGCTGGAGAAAAGCGGAACGGGTGTCGGCAGCGAGGCGT
>JBPEXA010000116.1:0-6016 GCA_052032135.1 Thermoanaerobaculia bacterium
GACGCGGCCGCCGAGGCGGCCGCCGAGCGCAAGAAGCGCTACAAGAAGAGCCTCAACCTGCCGAAGACCGCCTTCCCGATGAAGGCGAACCTGGAGCAGAACGAGCCGCAGTCGCAGCGGCGGTGGGCGGAGATCGACCTCTATCACCGGCTGCAGGAGGCGCGCGAGGGGGCCGACACCTTCGCCTTCCACGACGGCCCCCCCTACGCCAACGGCTCGATCCACGTCGGCCACCTGCTGAACAGGGTGCTCAAGGACTTCGTCGTGCGCAGTCGCGCGCTCGCCGGCCTCCACTGCCCGTTCGTTCCCGGTTGGGACTGTCACGGGCTGCCGATCGAGCACAAGGTGATGACCGAGCTGCAGGAGAAGGGGAAGCTCGAGGCGCTCAACGAGCTCCCCGACGACACCCGCCGGATGGCGATCCGTCGCGAGAGCGAGCGCTACGCAGCGAAGTACCAGAAGCTCCAGGCGGAGCAGATGCTGCGGCTGTCGACGCTCGCCGACTACGAGCACCCCTACCTGACGATGACGCCCGAGTTCGAGGCGGCGGCGCTCGAGGTGTTCGCCGGCATGGTCGAGCAGGGGATCGTCTACCGCGATCTCAAGCCGGTCCACTGGTCGATCGCCAACGAGACCGCGCTCGCCGAGGCGGAGCTCGAGTACCTCGAGCGGACCGACCCGTCGGTCTTCGTCGCCTTCGACGCCGTCGATCCGTCGGTCGTCGGCCACGCCTTCGACGTCGAGGTCGACGAGCCGGTCGGCTTCCTGATCTGGACCACCACGCCGTGGACGCTGCCCGCCAACCTGCTGATCGCCGTCCATCGCGACTTCCACTACGCCCTCGGTCGCCTCGACGGCCGCCTGCTGGTGGTCGCCGACGAGCTCGCCGACCGCGCCGCCGAGGCCGCCGGCGGCCGCTTCGAGCGCCTCGGCCGCGCCCCGGGATTCCAGCTGCTCGACGCCGCCTACCGCCATCCGTTCCTCGATCGCGAGGGCCGCATCGTCGCCGCCGACTACGTCACCCTCGACGACGGCACCGGGCTGGTGCACACCGCCCCCGGCCACGGCCACGAGGACTATCTGACCGGCCTCGCCGAGGGGACCGAGATCTACAGCCCGGTGCGCGGCGACGGCACCTTCGATAACACCGTCCCCGAGTGGCTGCGCGGGGTCTCGGTGTGGGAGGGCAACGAGCGGATCCAGGAGCGGCTGCGGGCGTCGGGCCACCTGGTCGCCGCTGACGACATCGTCCACTCCTACCCGCACGACTGGCGGTCGAAGACGCCGGTCATCTTCCGCTGCACCGAGCAGTGGTTCGTGGCGGTCGACCGCGACGCGCCGCGCGACGGCCGATCGCTGCGCCGCGCGGCCCTCGACGCCACCGAGTCGTCGATCGACTTCGTCCCCGACTGGGGGCGCAAGCGGCTGCGGGGCATGCTCGAGTCGCGCCCCGACTGGTGCATCTCCCGCCAGCGCGCCTGGGGGCTGCCGATCCCCTCCTTCCGCACCGCCGACGGCGGCGTGCTGCTGACCGCCGCCACCGTCCGCGCCGTCGCCCGGGTGGTCGCCCGCCACGGCAGCGACGCCTGGTTCGAGAAGACCCCGGCCGAGCTGCTCGTCCACTGGGATCCGGCGAGTGATCCGGAGGCGCCGGCAGGCGCCGGCGTCGACGGCCTCGCCAAGATGTACGACATCTTCGACGTCTGGTTCGAGTCCGGCTCGTCGTGGGCGGAGCCGATCGTCGGCCGCGGCGGCGACATCCCCGTCGACCTCTACCTCGAGGGCTCCGACCAGCATCGCGGCTGGTTCCAGTCGTCGCTCCTGTGCGCGCTCGGCGCCGCCGGCTCGCCGCCGTACACCACCCTCCTCACCCACGGCTTCATGGTCGACAAGGAGGGGCGGAAGATGTCGAAGTCGCTCGGCAACACGATCGAGGTCGAGGATCTGCTGAAGGAGTTCGGCGCCGACGTCTGCCGCTGGTGGGTCTCCTCCCTCGCCTACGAGAACGACATCAAGGTCGACCTCGAGTTCTTCCGCCTCGCCGGAGACTCCTATCGCAAGGTGCGCAACACGCTGCGCTTCATGCTCTCCAACCTGTCCGACTTCGACCCCGAGCAGGCGCCGGCACTCGAGTCGATCAGCCCCTTCCTGCTCGACGCCTGGGCGCTCGAGCGGGCGACCGAGCTGCGGGCGAGGGTGATGGACGCCTACGAGCGGTACGAGTTCCGGCGCGCCCACCTGCTGCTGTTCGACTTCTGCAACGACACCCTCTCCGCCCTTTACCTCGACGCGCTCAAGGACCGCCTCTACTGCGACCGCCCCGACTCCGAACGGCGGGTGCGGGCGCAGGCGGTGATGTGGAAGATGAGCGAGCTGCTGGCGGCGCTGCTGGCACCGATCCTCCCCCACACCGCCGACGAGGCGTGGCGCACCCTCCACGGCGACGACAGCTGCGTCCACCTCGAGACGGCGCCGGTGCTGTTCGGCAACGCCGACGCCGGCTGGGCGCACGTCCTCGCGGTGCGCGACGAGGCGCTGAAGGCGCTCGAGGGGTCGGCGATCGAGAACCCGCTCGACGCCGGCCTGCGGCTCCCCGACCCCGACGGCCTGCTGGCCCCCTTCCGGCAGGAGCTGCCGGAGGTGTTCCGGGTGTCACGAGTGGAGCTCATCGACGGCGGCGAGATCGAGATCGTCGACCTGCGCGACGCGCCCCGCTGCGAACGCTCGTGGCGGCGCGACGAGACGGTGGCGCAGCGCAGCGACGGCGGCTGGCTATCCGACCGCGACGCCGAGGCGGTCGGGCTCTAGATCCCGGCCCGCGGTGTAGGCTCGGGCGACCGACCCCGAGCCGGACATGAACCTCAGCACCCTGCGGGCATCGCTCGATCGCTGGCGGAGCGCCGGCCTCCTCGACGCCGCCGCCGCCGACCGCATCCTCGAGTTCGAGAGCGACCGCGGCGGCGACCGTCGCGGTTCGTTCGCCCAGCGGCTGGCGATGGCGCTCGGCGGCGTTCTGGTCACCGCCGGGGTGCTGCTGTTCGTCGCCGCCAACTGGGACCGCATCGCCCCCGGCGGCCGCTTCGCTCTCATCCTGCTGCTGGTCTTCGGCGCCCACGGCCTCGCCGTCCTGCCGCGCGCCGCCGGTGCGCTGTCGGTCGTCCTCCACGCCGTCGGCACCGGCTTCCTCGGCGCCGGCATCTTCCTCGCCGGCCAGCTCTTCCACCTCCAGACCCACTGGCCGGCCGCCTTCCTGCTGTGGGCGCTGGGCGCCGCCGCCGGCTGGTGGCTGTTGCGGCAGTGGCCGCAGGCGGTCTGGCTCGCCGTCCTCGGCCCGATCTGGCTCGGCGGCGAGTACACCGAGCGGGTCGGCGGCTTCAGAGGCTACGAGGAGCCGCTGACCGCCGGCCTGCTGGTGCTGGCGTTGAGCTACCTGACGCTCGCTCCCGAGGACCCCCACCTCCGCAAGGCGTTGCGCTGGCTCGGGTTCGCCGCCGTGATCCCGATCGGCCTCGCCCTCGCCGCTTCGGGGAGCTGGTACGCCTGGCGCGAGCCGCCCCCGACCTACGCCTTCTGGTGGCTCGCCGGCCTCGGCGTGCCGCTGGCCGTCGACGCGGCGCTGCGCCGCCGCTTCGAGTGGCGGCTGGTCCCGATGGCCGTCGGCGCCTGGCTGATGGCGACCACCGGCGGCCGCCCCTCCACCCCGTCGCTGTGGTCGGAGTTCTGGCACCAGTTCGCCATCTATCCGATCAGCGGCGCGATGGCGCTCTTCCTGATCTGGTGGGGGGTCGGCGACCGGCGACCGGAGCGCGTCAACCTCGGGGTCGCCGCCTTCGGCGTGGTGGTGATCGCCTTCTACTTCTCGACGGTGATGGACAAGCTCGGGCGCTCGATCAGCCTCCTCGGCCTCGGCGCTCTCTTCTTCCTCCTCGCCTTCGCGCTCGGCAAGCTGCGCCGGCGGCTGCTGGCGGAGATCGCCGGCCCGCCCGAGGAGATCGGGTGAACCGGGTCCGGCGCGGCCTGCTGGTGGCGCTCGTCCAGCTGCTGCTGGTGTCGAGCCTCGGAGCGGTGCTGTTGATCGATCGCGCCCGGCTGCCGCGGGTGTGGGCCGAGTCGGTCCCTTTCGACCCCGATGATCCGTTCCGCGGCCGCTACGTCAACCTCTTCCTCGAGGCGCGAGGAGAGGGGTTCGAGCCGGCGGCGGGAGAGGCGCCACCGCCGGTGCGCCGCCAGCGCGCGGTCCTAGAGGTGGTCGACGGCGAGCTCGTCGCGCGGCCGATCGACGCCAGCCCGCACGGCCAACGGGGCGCGCCGGTGCGCGTCGACGCCGACGGCGAGGTGACGGTGGGACCGCTCGCCTTCTTCATCCCCGAGGACGTCGCCGACCCGTCGCGGCGCCCGGAAGGGGAGGCGCTGTGGGTCGAGGTCACCGTGCCGCGCAAGGGACCACCGCGGCCGATCCGGCTCGGCGTCCTGCGCGCGGGCGAGTCGGGGCCCCCGCGGCCGTTGGCGCTGCGATGACGGCGGCTGTTGCGCCCCTCCGTCCCGCCCCGCTAACCTTCGCGCCCTGACGAGCCGCCGCCCCTCCGACGCCGGCCTCGCCGCCTCCCAGGCGGCGGGGGGCGCTCCGGGCGACCCCGACGCCATGGCCAAGACCCTCTACGACCCGCACGAGATCGAGCCGCGCTGGCAGGCGGCGTGGGAGGAACGGCAGGCGTTCCGCACCCCCTCCGACCCCGAGCTGCTGGCCGCCCGGCCGAAGTGCTACGTGCTCGACATGTTCCCCTACCCGTCGGGTGCCGGCCTCCACGTCGGCCATCCGGAGGGGTACACGGCGACCGACGTCGTCGCCCGCATGCGGCGGATGCAGGGCTACAACGTGCTCCACCCGATCGGCTGGGACGCCTTCGGGCTGCCGGCGGAGCGCGCCGCGGTGCGTGAGGGGGAGCACCCGGCGGAGATCACCCAGCGCAACATCGACAACTTCCGCCGCCAGATCCAGCGGCTCGGCTTCAGCTACGACTGGGACCGCGAGGTCAACACCTCGGCCCCCGACTACTACCGCTGGACGCAGTGGATCTTCCTCAAGCTCCACGAGCGAGGCCTCGCCTACATGGCCGAGGTACCCGTCAACTGGTGCCCGGCGCTCGGCACCGTGCTCGCCAACGAGGAGGTCAAGGACGGCAAGTACGTCGAGACCGGCGATCCGGTCGAGCGCCGCAGCATGAACCAGTGGATGCTCAAGATCACCGCCTATGCCGAGCGGCTGCTCGACGACCTCGAGCTCGTCGACTGGCCCGAGCACGTCAAGGAGATGCAGCGCCACTGGATCGGCCGCTCGGAGGGGGCGGAGATCGTCTTCGAGATCGCCGACAGCGACCACTCGTTCGACGTCTTCACCACCCGGCCGGACACGCTCTTCGGCGCCACCTACTGCGTCTTCGCACCCGAGCACCCGCTGGTGGGCGAGGTCACCACCGAGGCGCAGCGCGCCGCCGTCGAGGCGTACGTCGAGGCGGCGCGGGCGAAGACCGACCTCCAGCGCACCGACCTCGCCAAGGAGAAGACCGGCGTCCCCACCGGCGCCCACGCCCTCCACCCGGTGACCGGCGAGCGGATCCCGATCTGGGTCGCCGACTACGTGCTGATGAGCTACGGCAGCGGCGCGATCATGGCGGTGCCGGGGCAGGACGAGCGCGACTGGGAGTTCGCCGAGCAGTTCGAGCTGCCGATCGTCCGCACCGTGCAGCCGCCCGACGACTTCGACGGCAAGTGGTACCTCGGCGACGGGCCGGCGATCCACTCCGACTTCCTCGACGGCCTCCACATCGCCGACGCCAAGGCGAAGATGATCGCCTGGCTCGAAGAGCACGGCAAGGGGCAAGGGCGCGTCGAGTACCGGCTGCGCGACTGGCTCTTCTCCCGCCAGCGATACTGGGGAGAGCCGTTCCCGATCCTCCACGCCGAGGACGGCGAGATCCTGCCCGTCGACTCCGCGGACCTGCCGGTCGAGCTGCCG
>JBPEXA010000117.1:0-1665 GCA_052032135.1 Thermoanaerobaculia bacterium
GACCCGACCGCTGGCGAACTGGGCGTCGGCGGCGCGGCTGAGAAACGGCACGTTGTCGGGGCTGCGCCGCACCAGATCCTCCAGCGTCCGCCGGGCCGCCTCGACCTCGCCGGCGGCGAGCTTCCGCTTCGCGGCCTCGAACTCGTCGAGCCAGCCGATCGCCTCCTTGGGATCGATGGTCCCGCCGTCACCCTCGCCGCTCATTCCCGACAGGTAGCCGAGCGCCCGCAACTGAGCGTGGAGCGAGGGGTCGTCGACGTCGGGAGCCGCGGGCGCAGCGCCGAGATCGGTCGAGAAGGCGGCGAGCCGCTCGCGGAGCGCCGCCGCACGGGCCGGCTCGTCCTCCACCCGGTTGTCGGACTCGTCGGGATCGGCGACGAAGTCGTAGAGCTCGGGCTGCGGCGCCTGGACGTAGCGCCACCGGCCGTCGGTCACCGCCAGCAGCGGGCTCCAGCCGTAGGCGGTCGCCGCCAGCCGCGCCTCGCTGTAGATCGCCGCCGGCGCTTGGCCGGAGAGGCCCGGCAACGGCTCGCCGAGGCCATCCCCTTCGACGCCCGCGAGGAGCGCCAGCGTCGCCGCGAGCCCCGCCGTGCCGACCGTTTCGGCCACCACCCGGCCCGCCGGCACGCCCGGCCCGCTGAGCAGGAGCGGCACCTCGAGGCTGGCGCGATAGAGCAGCAGCCCGTGCCCGCGTTCGCCGTGCTCGCCGAGCATCTCGCCATGGTCGCCGACCACCGCGATCAGGCGCCGCGAGGGATCGCCGGGGAGGCCCGCGAGCAGCCGCTCGATCTGGCGGTCGACGAAGCCGATCTCGGCGGCGTAGCGCTGGCGGTCGTCGCCGCCGCTGCCGTGATCGAGGTAGGGGGCGTGCGGATCGTAGTAGTGCACCCACAGCAGATACGGGGCGTCCGGGGCGGTCTCCGCCGCCCAGGCGAGCGCCGCGTCGGTGACCGCCGCCGCGTCGCGCTCCGGATAGCCGTACTCCCCCCGCTCCTCGGCCGGCAGGCGGTCGTCGTAGTGCTCGAAGCCGCGGTCGAGGCCGAAGCGGCGATCGAGCACCGCCGAGGCGACCACCGCCGCCGTCCGGTAGCCGGCCGCGGCGAAGCGCTCCGCCGCCGTCGGCACCCCGTCCGGCAGCCGGCGCCGCCCGTTGTCCTGCAGTCCGTGCGCCGGCGGAATCCGGCCGGTCATCAACGAGGCGTGGGCCGGCAGGGTCAACGGCGACGGCGTGATGGCGCGAGCGAAGCGGGTGCCGGCGGCCGCCAGGCGGTCGAGGGTCGGGGTGGGCGACGGGCTGCGCCCCCAGGCGCCGACATAATCCGCCCGCGTGGTGTCGAGCGTGATCCAGACGACGTCGGGCGGCGCCGCGAGCCCGGCGCCCGCCACCGACAGCGTCGTCAGCACGACGCCCAGGGTCCGTTGGATCGTCCCGCGCACGGGCGCATGTTAGCCGTTGACCCGGAACACCGGATCGCTGTCGTCTGGTGGTACGATCCGCGCCAATCGACCTGCAGGCCGGCTCCGCCGGCACTCGGCCCACCGTCCTTTCAAGGAGGTCTCGATGCTCTCATCGTCCCGCGCCCTGGGCTCCGCCCTGGTCGGCGTCCTGCTGCTCGCCTCGACCGCAGGAGCGGTCGTCGTTCCCGATCGCACCGTCCTCGAGGA
>JBPEXA010000118.1:0-3631 GCA_052032135.1 Thermoanaerobaculia bacterium
GCTCCGACCACCTGCACCGGCGCGGCGCGGTGATCGGTCACCTCGACGGCGACCGTCGCTCGCTGCAGGAAGCTCTCCTCGAGCACCTCTCGCAGGCGAGCGGCGACCGCCTCGGCGTCGAGGCCGGCGACGGCGATCGGACCGGCGAGCGGGAGCACGATCGAGCCGTCGGAGGTGATGCGGCGGGTGACGTTGAGCGCCGGGTCCTCGAACACCTCGATCGCCAGCTCGTCGCCCGGCCCGACGCGGTAGCCGTCACCGTCCGCCGGCGTCGCGACAGGCAGCAGCAGGCACAACAGGACCGCCAGCGGCGCGATCGCGCTCCGCCGGGTCGTCACCGGAGGTTCGAGGTGCGGGCGCACGTCCGCCATCGAGGCGACAATAGCACCCCGAGCGGGCTCGGCCCCGCGCGGCGATCAGAACGGGACGTCCGGCAGCGCGAGCCGCACGGCCGAGGTGCCGACGGTCAGCGACCGGTCGTTGGCGTCGAGGTTGGAGTCGATGTCGATCTCGGTGAGCCCGAGGACGAGCTCGAGCCGCTCGCCGAAGGGCACCGTGAACGACAGGCCGACCGCGTCGACGTCGTCGATCCGTCCCTCGTTGGGACCGCCGGCGCTCACGAAGTCGTCGCGACCGGTCTCGGCGAACAGCCGGACGGTCAGCCGCCGCGGCTCGCCCCAGGCGACGCCCGCGCCGGTGTTCGTGCTCGAGAAGTAGCCGGCGCGGTCGAGCGCCGAGTAGACGACGGCGCGGCTGGCGTAGAGCGCGAGGCGGGTGCGGTGGCCGAGCTCGACGTCGAGCAGGCCGCGACCGACCGACTCGGTGATCTCGCCCAGCGCCGGGTTGTCGAAGTCGAGGGTCCGCTCGCCGGCCTCGAGGTGGCCGCCGACGCGATTGCCGGTCCACCGCAGGCGGGTGAAGGGAGCTTCGCTGCGGTTCGACCTCCCACCGGGGTCGCTGGGGAAGTCGGTGTCGACCGTCTCGTACCCGACGTCGATGCGGAGCCCGGCGCCGCGCTCATAGCCGATGCCGCCGCTCCAGGCGGTCTCGTCGCGCTCGAGCTGGCGCAACGGCTCGAACTCGCTCCCCAGGTCGCCGACGTCGGGGAGCTCGGTGCCGGCGCTGCGGACGGACGCGAACACGACCCACGGGCCGCGGAGGCGGAAGCGGTTGTCGAGTCCGACTTCGTCGCGCTCGATCGCCGTCCGCAGCCGGAGCTCGTTGTTGATCGGGCGCTCGGTCTCGATCCGCCGTCCGGTGAGCTGCGCGGTCCAGCGGTTGAAGAGGGCGAAGAGCGCACCGCCGTAGGAGAGGTTGAAGCGTCGCAGTGACTCGGTGTCGCGCCACCACGTGTAGCTCGGATGAGCGAAAGCGGCGACGACGACATCGGACCCGACGGGGAGATAGGCGTCGAGCCCGGCGACCGCGGTCACCTTGAGATCGGAACCGGTCGTCGCCGCCTCGCCGCGGTCGAAGACGTCGTCGACCCACTCCAGCTGCGGGATGCCCAGGCGCGGCTGGACCCGCCAGCTGCCGAACCGCCACGCCGCCGCCTCCATCTGTGAGCGGACGCTGTCGGCGGCGTCGATCTCCTCGGCCATCCGGGAGCCCGGCGCCTCGTACTGCCGCTGCTGCGCGGTGACCGGCGCGACGCCGATCATCGCCAGCAGGAGGGCGATCGGCGAGACCGCCGGGTGGGATAGCCTCGCTCGCATCGAGGGCGGATCATACCCGCTGATCTCGGAATGCGACCTCTCCGCTACGGCCTCGTCGTCGCCCTCATCGTGGCGACGCCGCTTCCCTTCGGCAGCGTGACGCCGTTCGGCGTCGCGGCGCTCGCCGCCGTGGTCGCCGCGACACTGCTCGTGTGGCTCGCCGATCGCGAGAGCGTCCGCGCCCTGGTCGTCGCCCGCTGGCCGCTGCTCGCGCTGCTCGGTCTCGCCGCGCTCGCCGTCGTGCAGGCCGTCCCGCTGCCCGGCGGCGCGCTGTCGGTCGCCCCCGACCTCACCGCCGGCGCGGCGAGCGGGTGGGCGCTGGCGGCGGCGCTGCTGGCGATCGGCGCGATGGCGGGGGGTCGGGTGCCGCGCGGTCTGCTCGTCGGCTCGGTCGCCGTCGCGACCCTCTTCCAGGCGCTCTACGGCTGGCGACGTCTGGAGATCGGCGAGGACCGCATCTGGGGCCGCGTCGTCGACGGCCCGGTCGGGCGGCTGCGCGGCACCTTCGTCAACGCCGACCACCTCGCCTTGATGCTGGAGATCGCAGTCGCCGTTTTCGTCGCCTGGGCGTGGTGGGCGTTTCGGCGCGCCGGCAGGGAGCCACGGTTGGAGCGCCGGTTGGCGGGGACCGCTCCCCCGGTCGTCGCCCTCGGGGTGGCGGCGGTCGCGCTGGTCGGGACCGGGTCGCGGGCGGCGGTGGTGGCGATGGCGGCGGCGCTGCCGGTCGCCGCCGCCCTGGTGGCGGGCCGACGCCGCTGGTGGTGGGCGGCGGCAGCGGCGGTGGGGGTGGTGGCGTCCGGCGTTCTCGTCCTCGGCGCGGCGATCGATCCGCAGGAGAGCCGGCAGCTCGACACCCCGCTCTACCGCGTCCTCAGCAGCCCGCGCTTCCTCGTCTGGCGTCCGGCGATCGAGCTGTGGCGGGAGCGGCCGTGGCTCGGCAGCGGCCTGGGCACCTTCTCGGAGGTGTTCCCGCGAGTGCAGCCGGAGGAGCTCACGGAGGAGCGATGGGATCAGGCTCACAACGATCCGCTCGAGCTGCTGGTCACCGGGGGGGTGGCCGCGCTGGCGCTCCTGCTGCTGGCGGTCGGCACCGTGGTCCGCCGCGCCCTCGTCGTCTACCGGTCGCGACGACCGTCCAGCCAGCGGGCGGCGGCCGTCGCCCTGCTGGTCGCGCTGCCGGCCGTCGCCATCCACGAGCTGTTCGACTTCGGGCTGACCATCCCCTCCAATGCCGTTTGGATGGCGTTGCTCGCCGGTGCCGCTCTGGCGCCGGAGATCAGCGCAGCTCGATCGAGCCGGTCGCCAGCGTCGAGCGCCGGTCGGTGGTGAGCTCGAGCTGCTGCGGGTGATCGTCGACCGGACCGGGGAGGTCGATCCGTCGACCGTCGGTCGCCGCGTAGGTGCCGATCTTCGAGCCGTTCCAGACGACGGAGACGACGCCGGCGGCGTCGCCCTCGAGGGCGACCCTCAGCCGCAGCCCTTCGGCTCGCGGTGGAAGGAAGTCGATGCGGCTGCCGAGGCGTGTCCGCGCCCAGTCGGCGGGTGTCCACGGTGGCGTCGTCCACTCGGCGAGACGGGCGGCGGCGGCGGCTCCGCCCCCGAGCCGGTGGCGCAGGTACCAGTAGACGAGAGGCGCGTCGCCCGGGGGCAGCCGGCGGAGCAGGGCGAGAGCGACGGCCGGTCGCCCCTCGTCGAGGTCGCGGCGAGCGACGGCGAGGGCGTAGCGATGCCACTCGGGGTCGCCGGCGAGCTGCGCCGGCTCGAGGCGTCGGGCGCCGGCGCGATCGCCGGCCGCCAGGCGCGACCAGGCTCGCAGCGGGCCCGGTAGCTGCAGGGAGAGCGAGCCGAGGCGCCCGACCGCGTCCGCGCCGAGCTGGGCGTCGCCGCCGCGCAGATAGCGCTCGAGCGTCCAGTCG
>JBPEXA010000119.1:0-1946 GCA_052032135.1 Thermoanaerobaculia bacterium
TGACGAGCCCGACGACGCCCGACGTCGGGCGGCTGGTGCGGGGGATCGAGGCGCTACGGCCGCAGGGGTTCACGTCGATCTGGAAGGGGATCTCGTACGCGCTCGTCCAGCTGCAGGGGACGCCCGGGCGCAAGGCTCTGGTGGTCTACAGCGACGGCGCCGACGAGGACCCCGGCTTCTCGTATCGGGCGGCGCGGCGGTTCGCGCGGGTGGTCGGCGTGCCGATCTACGTCATCCTCTCCAACAACGAGATCGTGCGCACCGAAGGTCGCGGCCTCAACGTGCGCGGCTTCCTCGGGCGGCTGCGCGAGCTGGTCGACGACGTCGGCGGCCGGGTCTATTTCACCCGCGTCGGCGACGACCTCGGCGACGTCTACCGACAGATCGCCGAGGAGCTCCGCAGCCAGTATCTGCTCGCCTACTACGGCGACGAGGACGAGGACCAGGGGTGGCGGCGCATCGAGGTCGGCGTCGACGTGCCGGGGGCGACCGTGCGCGCGACCCGCGGTCGCTATCCGTGACCGGCGGTAGACTCGGACCATGCGACTCCCGCTCCTTCTCCGGGCGATCGTCCTCACCGTGGCTCCGATCGCCGTCGCCGGCTGCTCGGCGTCGCCGTCGACGCCGGCGGTGAGCGAGGGGGTCGAAGAGGCGGCGACCGGCTGCGCGCTGCTCGCCGAGCTGGCGTGCATCGACTCCCCCTCGTGCACCCTCCGCCAGGTGGAGGGCGGCTATGCGTGCACCGATCCGCAGAGCGACTGCGAGATCGGATTCGTCCAGCGTGGCGGCCGGCGGGAGGACTGCACCGCCGAGGGGTGCGTCTACCAGCCCGCCAACTGCTACTGCGCCCCCGACGTCACCTGCGTCTGCGGCGGCGGCCCGCCCGCCCAGTGCGTGGCGGCGTCCTGACCGACGGAGGTGCCGTCATGTGCCGCAACATCAAGACCCTCTACAACTTCGAGCCCCCCGCCACCGACGCCGAGATCGAAGCGTCGGCGCTGCAGTTCGTCCGCAAGGTGAGCGGCTTCACCCGCCCGTCGAAGGCCAACGAGGCGCCGTTCGAAAAGGCGGTCGACGAGGTTTCGGCGGTGGTGCGGGAGCTGCTGGGATCCCTGGTGACCAACGCCTCCCCGAAGGACCGTGAGGTCGAGGCGGCGAAGGCTCGCGCGCGGGCGGCTCGCCGCTTCGGCTGACCTCAGGCGGGCTCGGCGAGCAGCTCCTCGATCACCCCTTCGAGCTCGCCCACCAGCTCCTCGAAGTGGCGGCCGGTGCCGGGCCCGGCGAACCCGGAGTGGACCTTGCGAACCGTGCCGTCGCGGCCGATGAAGACGGTGGTCGGGAAGGCGATCACCGCGGTGAGGTCGGGGAGCGTGCTCGCCGCCTGCTGCTTGTCACTGGTGCCGGCGAGCAGCAGCGGGAAGTCGATCCCGTGGCGCTCGGCGAAGCGGCGCACGAAGCGTCGATCGCGCTCGGCATCGCCGCTGTATTCGTAGGCGAGGCCGACGATCTCCAGCCCCCGGTCGCCGTAGCGGCGGTGCCAGTCTGCGAGCAGCGGCGCCTTGTCGTTGCAGTTGGGACACCAGCTGCCGAAGATGTTGACCAGCAGCACCTTGCCGTCGAACCGCGGGTCGTCGCTGGCGACCCGCTCGCCGTCGAGATCGGCGAAGTCGAAGCGGAATCGACCCTCGTCGTTGGTGAGGCCGGCGAGCTCCCACGGGTCGGGGAGGATCGCCTCGTCGTCGTCGGCGCGCTCGGCGGTCCAGGTCGCGTGGTAGCTGTCGCGCGACCAGAAGTCGCCACGCAGGGTGCCGTCCGCCTGCGCCCGGGCGTGGAAGAGGAAGGCGTGGGCGCCGTCGAAGGTGGAGAGGCGCAGCAGGCCCGCTTCGTAACTGCCGGCGAGGAAGCGGTAGTCGCCGGTCGGGGTGAGGAAGGTACCGTCGACGCGC
>JBPEXA010000012.1:0-2869 GCA_052032135.1 Thermoanaerobaculia bacterium
CTGACGGCGCCGCTTCCGGCGCGCCCCGGTCGCCTGCACCAGGATGCCGACGGCGGCGAGACCGACGTAGGTCACCAGCCGCCATTCCGGCGGCACGAAGGCGGCGTCGACCACCAGCTGCGCGCCGAGCAGGCTGCTGAGCGCGATCAGCGCCAGCTCGAACAGCCGGGCGAGCAGCCAGGCGCCGATCAGCCCGCCGACGACGGCCGCCACCAGCCAGCCGACCCCGCGGTCGACGCCGAGCGCCTGCGCCTGCCACAGCGCGATCATGCCGCCGCCGGCGGCGCCGAGCAGCCCCAGCAGCACCTTGTGGGCGAAGATCGCCAGCGCGGCGCCGGCGATCCCCGCCACCACCGCCACCAGCAGCAGCGCCTGCTCGGAGAGCTCCGGCGCCAGCCGCCGGGTGAGGACGAAGACGGCGACGAAGCCGACCACCCCGGCGGCCAGCCAGTAGATGCGGCGGCCGAAGAGCAGCAGGGCGCCGCCGACCACCAGCGCCGCGGTGGCGCCGAGCGAGCCGCCCAGCCGCTCGGCCCACGCCGCGACGGCGTCGATCACGTCTGCAGCACGCCGGTCTTGAACTCCGGCAGGTGCGGGTTGCAGGCGGCGGCCGCCAGCGAGCGGCCGAGCACGCGGCGGGTGTCGATCGGATCGATGATGGCGTCGATCCACAGCCGGGCGGCGGCGTAGCGCGGGTCCATCGCGTCGTCGTAGCGCTGCTGGATGCGGGCGAGCAGCTCCGCCCTCTCCTCCTCGCTGACCTCGTCGCCGCGGTTCTTGAGCTGGATGCCGAGCAGCGTCCTCGACGCTTGCTCGCCCCCCATCACCGCGATCGACGCCGACGGCCAGGCGTAGACGAAGCGCGCGCCGTACGCCTTGCCGCACATCGCGTAGTTGCCGGCGCCGTAGGAGTTGCCGATGAAGAGCGTGATCTTCGGCACCACCGAGTTGGCGACCGCGTTCACCATCTTGGCGCCGTCCTTGATGATGCCGCCGTGCTCGGCGCGGCTGCCGACCATGAAGCCGGTGACGTCCTGCAGGAAGAGCAGCGGGATCCGCTTCTGGTTGCACAGCTCGACGAAGCGCGCCCCCTTGTCGGCCGACTCGGAGTAGATGACGCCGCCGATCTGCAGCTCGCGGTCGGCGTCGCCGGTGCCGGTGCGGCGGTGGACGATCGAGCGCTGGTTGGCGACCACGCCGACCGCCCACCCCTCGATCCAGCCGGTGCCGCAGATCAGCGTGCCGCCGTAGGTCGCCTTGTACTCCTCGAACTCGCTGCCGTCGAGCAGCCGCGCCAGCACCTCGCGCATCTCGTAGGGGCGGGTGCGGTCGACCGGCAGCACGCCGTAGAGCTCCTCGGCGTCGTGGAGCGGCTCGACCGGCGGCTGGCGGGCGAACGGCGCCCGCTCGGGGGCGGCGAGCTGGGCGAACTGGGCGCGGATCTTCTCCAGGCAGGCGGCGTCGTCGGGGTGGCGGTGGTCGACGACGCCGGAGACGTCGCACTGCACCATCGCGCCGCCGAGCTCCTCGTTGTCGATCGACTCGCCGATCGCCGCCTTCACCAGGTGGGAGCCGGCGAGGAAGATCGAGCCGGTCCCTTCGACGATGTGCGCCTCGTCGCTCATGATCGGCAGGTAGGCGCCGCCGGCGACGCACGGCCCCATGATCGCCGCCATCTGGAAGATCCCCTCGGCGGAGAGCCGGGCGTTGTTGTAGAAGGCGCGGCCGAAGTGCTCGCGATCGGGGAAGATCTCGTCCTGCAGCGGCAGGAAGACGCCGGCGGAGTCGACGAGGTAGACGATCGGCAGCCGGTTCTCGAGCGCGATCTCCTGCGCCCGCAGCACCTTCTTGCAGGTCAGCGGGAACCACGCCCCCGCCTTGACGGTGGCGTCGTTGGCGACCACCACCACCTGGCGGTCGTGGATCGTCCCCAGGCCGACGACCACCCCGGCAGCCGGCGCGCCGCCGTACTCCTCGTAGAAGCCGTGGGCGACCCACAGGCCGAGCTCGAGGAAGTCGGCGCCGTCGTCGCACAGCGCGGCGATCCGCTCGCGGGCGGTCATCTTCCCCTTCGCCCGGTGGCGCGCCATCCGCGCCTCACCGCCCCCCTCGCGGATCGCGGCGGCGCCCGCCTCGATGGCGTCGAGCTTCTCGCGCCAGTGGGCGGCGCGCTGCGCGAACGTCGCGTCGCGGGTCAATGTGCTCTCGAGGACCGCCATCGCTCTCCCTTCGGGGTGCGGGGAGGCGGCATTATACGGCCGCCGGCGCGGGCGGCCGGCCGCGCGAAACGCGGCGATACAATCCGTTCGATGAAGGTGACGGTGATCGCGTTCGCCTCCGCCCGCGAGGCGCTCGGCGCCGCCGAGCTCGAGGTCGAGGTCGACGCGGGTGCCGATCTCGAGGCGCTGCGGCGGCGGCTGGAAGCCGATCAGCCGGCGCTCGGCGAGCAGTGGTCGCGCTGCGCGGTGGCGATCGACGGCGAGGTCGCCCGCGGCAACCCGACCCTCGAGCCGGGGCAGGAGGTCGCCCTGCTGCCACCGGTCTCCGGAGGGTGACGGTGGCGATCGCCCGCCTGGTCGACGGCCCGCTCGACGTCGCGGCGGCGGTCGACGCCGTCCGCTCGCCGCGGCGGGGCGCGGTGGTCGTCTTCCTCGGCGCCACCCGCGACCACCACCAGGGGCGCGAGGTGACCGGCCTCACCTACGACGCCTACCGCCCGATGGCCGAGCGGCGCCTCGAGCGGATCGCCGCCGAGCTCGCCGGCGGCGAGGACGAGCTCGCGGTCGCCATCCACCACCGCCTCGGCGCGGTGGCGGTCGGCGAGTGGAGCGTGGTGATCGCCGCCGCCGCCCCCCACCGCGACGCCGCC
>JBPEXA010000120.1:0-2472 GCA_052032135.1 Thermoanaerobaculia bacterium
TGCGAGCGGTTCCGCCACAACCTCTTGTTCCTGATCGCCGACGATCAGCGTCACGGCGAGGACAGCCTTCCCGAGCTGGTGCGCAAGATCGCCCGCGACTTCGACCTCTGGGTGCGCGTCGACCACATCGAGAAGCGGCAGGCGTGCGGTCGCGACGTCTACGCCATCCACGAGACGGCCTTCCAGCGCTCCGACCGCTCGATCGCCGACTAGCGCCGGCGAAGCGTCGTCAACGGAAGGCGAGCTCGAGCAGCGTCTTCTGCTCGATGGCGTGGGCCTTCGAAGAGCCGGTCGCCGGGCTCGCCGAGGCCGACCGCTTGACCGTCCGCAGGTGGCGGTCGCCGGCGAGCCGCTCGATGCGCGGTTCGACGAAGAACATCGCCCCCATGTTGGCGGGCTCCTCCTGCACCCACAGCAGGCTCGCCTCCGGGTGGCGCTCGAGCTCGGCGGCGAGCGCCGAGGCGGGGAACGGGTAGAGCTGCTCGATGGTGACGATGGCGGTGCGCTCGGCGCCGCGCTGTTCGCGCTCGGCGCGCAGCTCGTGGGCGAGCTTGCCGGTGCAGATCAGAATGCGCTCCGGATCCTCGACCTCGCGATCGGCGATCACCACCTGGAACTCGCCGTCGGTGAACGCCTCGAGCGGTGAGGTGGCGGCCGGGTGGCGGAGCATGCTCTTGGGGGTGAAGACGATCAACGGTTTGCGCCACGTGCGCAGCACGTGGCGGCGCAGCAGGTGGAAGTGCTGCGCCGCGGTCGACGGCTGCGCGATCTGGATCGCGTCCTCGGCGGCGAGCTGCAGGAAGCGCTCGATGCGGGCGCTCGAGTGCTCGGGGCCCTGCCCTTCGTAGCCGTGCGGCAGCAGCACCACCAGGCCGGAGAGCAGCCCCCACTTGTCCTCGCCGGCGGTGACGAACTGGTCGAAGATCACCTGGGCGCCGTTGGCGAAGTCGCCGAACTGCGCCTCCCAGGCGACCAGCGCCTCCGGATAGTCGCGGCTGTAGCCGTACTCGAAGCCGAGCACCGCCGCCTCCGACAGCGCCGAGTCGTAGATCTCGAACCGCGCCTGATCGTCGCCGGCGTGGCGCAGCACGTGGTACTCGTCGGCGTTCTCGGTGTCGTGCAGCACCAGGTGACGGTGGCTGAAGGTGCCGCGCCGGCTGTCCTGACCGGAGATGCGCACCGGCACCCCCTGGCGGACCAGCGAGCCGTAGGCGAGGACCTCGGCCATGCCGAAGTCGATCGGCCGCTCGCCGGCCGCCATCTCGCGGCGCTGGTCGATCAGCTTCTGCGCCTTCGGATGGACCGCGAACCCTTCGGGGATCCGTCCCAGGGCGTCGCCGATCGCCGCCGCCTCGGCGCCGTCGATGGCGGTCGGCACCTCGAGGTCGGGGCGGTAGTCGCCGCCGTCGAACGGATCCCAGTAGCCGGGCAGCTGCCGCAGCAGCGGGATCTCGGTCATCTCGGCGGCGCGATCCTTGGCGGCGCGCAGGTCGTCGCGCACCTCGTCGGCGAGCGCTTCGACCTCGGCCTTCTCGACCCCCAGCGTCTCCGTCCAGCTCTCCCAGATCGGCGGGCGGTCCTTGATCTTCTGGTAGAGCACCGGCTGGGTGAGGGTCGGGTCGTCGACCTCGCTGTGGCCGTGGCGGCGGTAGCCGATGAGGTCGACGACGACGTCGCTGCCGAACGCGGCGCGGTAGTCGGCCGCCCACTGCGCGACCTGGACCGCCGCCTCCGGGTCCTCGGCGTTGACGTGGAAGATCGGGATCGGCAGCCGGCGGGCGATGTCGGAGGCGAAGCGCGACGAGTGCAGCGCGGGCGGCTCGGCGGTGAAGCCGATCAGGTTGTTGACGATCACGTGCAGGGTGCCGCCGACCCCGAAGCCGTCGATCTCCGCCAGGTTGAGCGTCTCCGCGGTCACCCCCTGGCCGGCGAAGGCGGCGTCGCCGTGCATGAGGATCGGCACCACCTTCTTCCAGGCGTCGTCGCCGCCGAGGCGGTCCTGCTTGGCGCGGGTGCGCCCCATCATCACCGGGTTGACCGCCTCGAGATGGCTCGGGTTGGAGACCAGGTGGATGCGGATGTCGTCGCCGCTCGGCGCGCGGTGCACACCGGTGGCGCCGCGGTGGTACTTGACGTCGCCGGCGCCCATGATGCTGCGCGGGTCGACGTCCTCGAAGCCGGTCAGCAGCTCCGCCAGGTCGTTGCCGACGACGTGCGCCATGACGTTGAGCCGGCCGCGATGGGCCATCGCCAGCACCGCCTGCTCGGCGTGGTGCTCGGCGAGCGCGTCGAGCATGCGGATCAGCACCGGGACCAGCGTCTCGATCCCCTCGATCGAGAAGCGCTTGTTGCCGAGGTAGCCGGTCTGCAGCAGCTGCTCGAACAGCGCCGCCCGCATCAGCTGCTCGGCGACCGCGCGGCGGTCGACCGCCGGCCGCTCCCCCTCGACCCGCTCGGCGATCCACCGCCGCC
>JBPEXA010000121.1:0-1696 GCA_052032135.1 Thermoanaerobaculia bacterium
CCGTCGCTCCGGCGCCAGCGGTGGCCGGCTCGACGTCGCCGGGGCGGCGCACCCGGACCATGAAGGACGGGCGGTCGAACCGACCGGCCGGAGCTCAGAGCACCTTGAGCGAGGCCATGAACTCGTCGCGCCGCCGCCCGGTCGGGTCGTCGGAGGCGACCGCGTAGCCGATCGACAGCATCATCGACAGCCGCGAGAGGATGTTGAGCTCGAAGTCGACCTGGACGCCGAGGTTGCGGGTGGTCTCGCGCAGCTCGCTGGCGTCGGGGTTGGTGACCAGCCCGCCGGCGAAGAGCGCGGTCCGCG
The DNA here is from genome assembly GCA_052032135.1 of Thermoanaerobaculia bacterium. Classification (GTDB taxonomy): domain Bacteria; phylum Acidobacteriota; class Thermoanaerobaculia; order Multivoradales; family JAHEKO01; genus CALZKB01. The sequence continues at coordinate 307 of JBPEXA010000121.1, forward strand.
CCCAGGTGAGGTAGAAGCCGGGGGTGCCGACCTTGCGGAAGCGCAACGGCGGCAGGTTCCACTCCAGCGTCGACTTGGCGAAGCTCCTGCCGCCCAGCTCGTTGAGCTCGACGCCGGGGAAGGCGTAGTGCTCGCGGTAGCGCTTGGCGGTGCGGTGGTCGACGTAGTTGTTGCCGAAGCCGCCGAAGAAGAAGTTGGCGAACGGGTCGTCGCGGTCGCCGAAGGCGTTGCCGGCCGAGCTGCGCAGCCAGATCGAGGAGTGCCCGATCGGCAGCGCGAAGCCGACGTCGAAGTCGGCCCGCAGGCTCGGGATGATCTCGTCGTTGACGAAGTTCTGGGCCGCGGTCAGCGTCCACTGGAACCCTTTCTCGTCATCGACCCGGCCGAGCGAGCCGCGGACGTTGCGATAGGTCAGCGACGCCTCGGCGGTCAGCAGCTCGTCGAAGGTGGCGGTGACGTTCTGGAAGTCGGGCAGCCGCTCGAGGTCACCATGGAAGGCGGTCGAGACGTCGAGTCGCAGGCTGCGCGGCCGGTCGGCGATCAGGCTGCGGGTGTAGCCGACGCCGAGTGAGTACCCCTTGCGGCTGGTCTTGGTGGGGCCGAACAGGTCGTAGAAGTCGGCGTCGTTGAGCTTGGCGGTGAGCCGCCAGTCGTAGCGCTGGTACTCGGCCTCGAGGTGGTAGCGCTCGTCGGAGGGGACCTCCTCGTCCTCGGTGTAGGAGACGGTGACGTGCGCGCGGTTGAGCGACAGCGGGTCGGAGAAGTTGAGCCGCAGGCCGAACGCCTCGGAGTCCTTGTACCCCTCGAACACCGGATAGAGCGACTCCAGCTCCAGGTTGCCGGCCAGCCCGTAGGAGCCCTCGCCGGTGATCCTCGAATCGAGGTCGACGTCGCCGGGCGAGCCGACCTTCCACGCCTTGACCACCGGGTGCTTCTCGGCGATCTGCTGGCCGAGGAAGACGATGGCGTTGACGTCCTCGAGCGGCTCGACGGCGATCCGCGCCGGCACGAAGCCCTGGCCGGTGTAGCGGAAGACGATCAGCACGTCGCGGCCGTCGTCGTCGGTGCCCAGCGGGATGGGGCGGAAGAAGCCGGTCTCGGTGTTGGTCATCGCCTGCAGGTCGTCGGCGTCGATCTCGTAGCGCCAGATGTTCGACACCCCGGTGTAGTACGACGAGCCGAAGAGATACCTGCCGTCCGGGGAGAAGACGAAGGAGCCGGGGATGGTGTTGCGGAAGTCGACCTCGGCGATCGCCTTTGGGTTCTCGGTGCCCTGGTGATCGAGCAGGGTGTCGAGCTCCCACACCCGCAGCGTGTGGCGGCCGCTGATCTCCGCCACCGAGGCCGAGATGCGGCTGCCGTCGGGGGCGATGTCGAGGTCGTACATCAC
>JBPEXA010000122.1:0-1621 GCA_052032135.1 Thermoanaerobaculia bacterium
GAGGTCGAGGACCTCCTCCTCGGTCGCCGCGTCGGGCGCCGCCGCCCCGGCCTCCGGCTCGGCCGCAGCTGCGTCGACGGAGGCTTCCGCGTCGGCGTCGACCTCCTCGACGTCGACGGCCTCTTCGGCCTCGGCGGATGGCGCCCCCTCCTCCTCGAGGATCTCCAGCCGCAGGGCGTTGGCCTGCGGATTCCGCTTGGCGGCGGCCTCGAGCAGCTGCTGGCTGAGCTTGTCGAAGCCGGACTCCTGCAGTGCCTGCATCGACTTGCGGACGAAGTCGAGGTCGCCCGCCTCGACGCCGAGCGCTTCGGTCAACACCCGCAGCGCGTCGTCGCCGCGGGAGTGCTCGAGCATCAGCGCGGCGATCTCGTAGTACTGATCGAGCGCCTGCGAGCTCCGGCCGTCGTCCTTCAACAACCCGGCGAGCTTGAGCCGCCGGCTCGGGTTGTTGGGCTCGATCGAGACCATGTTGTAGTAGACCTCGGTCGCCTCCTTGGCGTCGCCGTGCTTCTCGTAGTAGTCGGCGACCACCTGGTACTGCGCCAGCGAGTCGTTGGTCAGTCCCTGGCGGTTGTAGAGGTCGGCGAGGTTCTCGTAGGCGCGGATCTGGCCGGGGTCGAGGCGGATGATCTTCTTGTAGATGGCGATCGCTTTGACGAAGAATCCCTGACGGGCGAAGCTCTCGGCGGTCTGCTGGAAGAGCTCGATCGCCTTCGGCATCCGGTTGAGGCGCGCGTAGAGGTCGCCGACGCGATTGAGCGTCGTGGTGTCGTTGGGATGCCGGTCGAGCACCTTCCGGTACTCGTCGATCGCCGCCTGGATGCGCCCGCGGGCGACCAGCTTCTCGGCACTCTGGATCACCTTCTGGCGGTTGGCCATCAGTGCACCTCCCCTTCTCGCGGCACCACCGACCGGAACGTCAGCCGATGCTCGGGACACGGACCGTAGCGGCCCAACGCCTCCAGATGCTCGCCGGCCGCGTATCCCTTGTGGCGGGCGAAGCCGTACTGCGGATACCGTCCATCGAGCTCGATCATCCTCTCGTCACGATCGTGCTTGGCGAGGATCGACGCGCAGGCGACGCTGTAGCAGATCGCGTCGGCGCGGACCAGGCCGATGCTCGGGAACGACGTCTCGAGCCGGACCGCATCGACCAGCGCGCAGTCGGGCACCGGCTCCAGCCGATCGAGCGCCTCGTGCATCGCGAGGCGCGTCGCCTCGAGGATGTTGATCTGCTCGATCCGCTGCGGACCGACGGCGACCGTCGCCGCCGACAGCGCTCGCTCGCGGATCCGCGCCGCCAGCTCGGCGCGCCGCTCGCGGTCGAGCGCCTTGCTGTCGTCGACGCCGGGGATCGGGCACGCGGGGTCGACGATCGCCGCCGCCGCGACCACCGGCCCGGCGAGCGCTCCGCGGCCCGCCTCGTCGACGCCGGCGCAGGTCTCGAAGCCGTAGTCGAGCATCAGGCGGTCGACGCCGGTGAGCAGCTCGAGCCGGCAACTCTCGGCCAGCAGTTGTCCCATCGACGCCAGAGCACACTCCGTGGGTTGGCCCCGAGGGGAGCCGGTCTACTCCTCTTCCGACGCGGCGGCCCCGGCCGCGGCAGCGGCAGCGGCCGCAG
>JBPEXA010000123.1:0-7569 GCA_052032135.1 Thermoanaerobaculia bacterium
AGGGCGGTGCCGTCTCGCTCCTGATCGGCGACCTGCCACAGCCCGGTGACCAGCCGCGAGATCTCGACACCGGGCGCCAGCGGCCGGCGGGGGAGGTTCAACCGCCGCCTTCCTCCGGCAGCGTCGAGAAGCGAGCGTCGAGATCGACCCCGGATCTTCGCAGCCGGCGGACGCGATGCGCGTAGACCGCCGACGCGAGGCCGATGACCAGCAGCCAGATGGGTGTCGATCGCAGGTACCAGGCGGGACCGCTCCCCAGGTCCTTGCTCACCTGGACGACGAGCAGCAGGCCGAGGGTGGCGATGCCGGCGGCGGCGGCGAGGTCCCGCCAGCCGCGGCGGCGCAGCACCTGGATCCGCGCGGCGAGCGCCGGGTTGCGGTGGGGGAGCGCCAGCACCGACGCGCACATCAGCAGGAAGTTGACCAGCATCGAGATCACCAGCAGGTCGACGCCGAGGAAGAAGTCGCCGGCGAAGTGGCTGCCGAGGATGCCGACCGACGCGGTGATACCGCTGGCGATGAGGGCGACGTGCGGGACCTGGCGTCGGGGGTGGATCGCCGCGAAGCGGCGCGGGAAGATGCCGTCCGAAGCCCAGGCGAACATCAGCCGCGACACGGCGAGCAGCATCGCCGGTAGATCGTTGATCAGCGCGACCGCGGCACCGGCGACGATCGCCACCGTCCATCCGGGCGACAGCAGGTTGCCGAGCAGGCCGGGAGCGGTGACGTCGCGCATCGCCGATTCGCTGGCCACCCAGCCCCACGGCACGGCGTGGTAGACCGCGGCGGTGAACAGCATGTAGAAGGTGCCGACCGTGACCACGGCGATGGCGATCGCCAGCGGCAGATCGCGGCCCGGCCGCCGCGCCTCGCCGCCCGCCTGGGCGATCGAGTCGAAGCCGATGAAGCTCGCGAAGAGGATGGCGGCGGCGGCGATCCAGCTGCGCCAGTGGAGGGGGGGCGGCTCGCCGTCCAGCGTGGCGCCGTCGACGGCGGCGACGAAGTCCGTCGTGTCGAAGCTGAAGCCGGCGACGATGACCACCGAGCCGAGGACGAACATCAACACCATCAGTGGGAGCAGCGTCTTCTCGTAGATGCCGAGGCCGCGCAGGTTGATGGCGACGAAGACCCACAGCAGCGCCAGCGCGACCGTCAGCCGCACGCCGCCGGTGTCGAGCAGCACCGCCGTGGAGTCGAGGCCGACGGCGTCGGCGATGTCGCGCAGGAAGGGGACGAGCACGTAGGAGACGACGCCGATGGCGATCGACAGCCCGAACCACTGCGAGAAGCTGGCGATGAAGCCGAGATAGGGGTGGAGCGAGCGGCTGGCGTAGACGTAGCTGCCGCCGGCGCGCGGCATCGCCGATGCCAGCACGGCGTAGGCGAGCGCGGCGAGCAGCGCCGGCACCGCGGCGAGCAGATAGGCGTGCAGCACCCACGGACCGATCCCGGGCACCGCGCGCTGCAGGGTGAAGGGGATGACGTTGATCGCCGCGCCCAGCATCGAGCAGATGCCGGTGGCGGCGAGGCCGGCGAGCCCGAGCTGCCGCGCCAGGCCGCGGTCTGGAGTCGATCGAGGCTGCATGCCGCCGTACGGTCGCCGTCTGCCGGTCGAAGGGGGCGCCAGCGTAGCACGGAGGTGCGGTCGGAGACCGCGGGGGTTGCGCTTCGGCCGCGGTCTGCTACAATGGCGAAAACGAGGCGTAACTCATGAACCGTCACCGACTCCCCGACCGAACCTCAGCCGGCTCCGCCCCTCTCGCGGCGGCACCCGACCCGGCGGCGGAACCGCGGCGGGTGCGCCCGATCGCGCCCGCCCTGGCAGCGCGTCTCGCCGCACGCTTCGAGCGCGGCTGCGAGGGGCTCCTGCCGGGGGCGACGGTCGAGGTCACCGGCTGCGAGCGTGGACGCTGGGCCGTGCGCCTCACCACCGGAGGGCGTGCCACGATGATGCTGCGCGACGTGCCGGCGTCGCCCTCGCCCCGGACCGTCCGGCGCCTGCTCGAGGTGGCGGAGGTGCTGGGAGCGCCGCCCGCGACGGAGAGCTCGGACGCGCCGGCGACGGCACGCTGACGGCGCCGTCGCTCGACGCCCGTCACTGGACGGCCGTCGCAGGACGCCCGTCACTGGACGCCCGTCGCTAGATGCCCGTCGCTGGACGGCCGTCACTGGACGGCCGTCACTCGACGGTGGCGCTCCAGCGACTGGTGTCGCCACTCTCGAAGCCGTCGGCGAAGATCTCCCCCTCGTAGATCGGTGGCAGGTCCTCCCCCTGCACCACCCCGAGCGGCTCGTAGCCCGCGTAGCCGGGGAAGATGGCGCCGAGGTGCGGGTTCGCCATCCGCCGGATCAGGATCTCGCTCAGCACCCGCCGGTAGTCGGTGGTGACGTCGAGGTCGGTTCCCTCGAACAGCTCGTCGGGGCCGAGGCCGGGCCAGCTGCCGTGGAAGCCGCCGTTGACGTTGCCGCCGACGACGAGGATGTTGTTGCCATAGCCGTGCTCGGTGCCGGTGTCGGAGTTCTCCCGCAGCTCGCGGCCGAACTCGCTGTGGACGACGACCGTGAGCTTCTGGGTGAAGTCGGGGACGCCCGAGGAGAGGTCGGCCATCAGCGCGTTGAGGCCCAGGGCGAGGTCCTCGACGATGGCGCCGAAGTAGCCGCCCGAGCCCGCCCCCTGGCCCTCGTGGGTGTCCCAGCCGCCGATGTCGAGGGTCGCCACCTGCAGGCCGAGCTCGGCGCGGACGAGCTGAGCGAGCACCTTGAGGTGGTCGCCGAAGTCGGTGTCGGGATAGGTGACGCCGCCCGGCGGCACGTAGTCGCCGTCGACGGTGAGCTCGATGATGTCCATGGCGTTCAACGCCTGGTCGCCGCTGGTGTGGAGCCAGGAGGTGCCGGTCTGGAACAGCCGGCGGAGCGCCAGCCGCTGGGGGTGGCGCCACAGCCACGGTCCGGTGGCGATGTTGAAGGTCGCCGGATCGTTGAGGTTCAGGGTCTCGAAGTTGCCGCGCAGCGACTGCGGCTGCAGGTGGCCGACGGCGAGCGACGGCATCACCAGCTCCGGCGGCAGGTTGGGAGCGCTCACCAGGTGCCGCGTCAGCCAGCCGGTGTCGGTCGTCAGATCGCCCGGCGTGCCGAGCTCGGCGAACGCCATGGCATCGAAGTGGCTGCGATTGACGTGGCTCAGTCCCGCCGCCTGCACGATCGCCAGCAGCCCGTCGTCGTAGAGGTCCATCAGCGGCATCGCCCGCGGGTGGAGGCCGAACTGGGCGTTGTCGAAGAAGGTGAGCGCCGCGTCGCTGCCGGTGGTGGGGATCTGGAGCGTCGGTCTCGCCGCCTCGTAGTGGCCGCGGTCGGCGCCGTCGATCGGCGGCACCAGGTTGAAGCCGTCGATGCCGCCCCGCAGGAAGAGGACGATCAGCACCTCCTCGTTGTCGCCGTCCTGCGCGAAGGCGACGGTGTTGAAGCGCGAGCCGGCCATCGAAGCGACGGCGGCCGAGCAGCCGACGAGGAATCCGCGACGGGTGATGTCACACATGGGAGTGCTCCTTGCTGGCGGGTTGGGGCCGGGGTCGCGTCATCGCCACAGGTAGCCCGGGGACATGAAGATGAGGCCGATCATCGCGCGCAGCCGGCTCTGCACGTCATCGTCGTCGTCGAGAGGGAGGTCGAGGTCGGGGTTGACCCCCTGGGCCATGAACTCGACGACCTCGTCGCGCTCTTCGGCCGGCATCGTGGTGCCGAGCACGCGGTCGATCCAGAAGTCGGCGAGCTCCGATGCCGAGCGCACGCCCGGCGGCGTCGCCCCCAGCAGGTCGAGGCGGTAGACGCCGGCGTCCTCCACCTCCGACAGCCAGTTCGCCACCCGCCAGCCGAGCACCCGCGGCGAGCTCGAGATCCACGCACCTTTGGCGTCCGGATAGCCGTTGGGGGGGTGCCAGGCGAAGAGCGGCTGGCCGGCGGCGTCGTAGCGCCACAGCAGCGAGTCGGTGCGATCGTCGGTGAGGGCGAAGCTCCACTCCGCCTCGCCGGCCCGCAGCGCGCCGACCACGATGTCGAACGGCCGCTTCACCTTGTCGCCCCAGGTCGACAGGAACTCCGGCGCCAGCAGGATCGTCTCCACCGTACGGGCGATCTGGTCGGGCTCGTCGACGTTGGCGGCGAAGACCGCGGCAGCGGCGTCGATCACCCCCTGGGGGGGATCGTCGCCGATCAGGCGCCGCGTCAGTTTGCGGGCGACGAAGCGCGAGGTGCCGGGGTGGGAGGCGATGCGATCGAGCAGCGCCCGGCCGTCGGTGAGGCCGTCCTGCCCGCCGGGCAGGTCGAGGCCGATCACCCGCTTGGGATCGGTGTCGTGCCACGGCTCGTGAACGAAGAACTCGCCGGTGTCGCCGAAGTCCTCGTCCCACGGCCGATCGCGCAACGTCCATCCGGTCAGGCAGCGAGCGGCCGCCGTCACGTCCTCGTCGCAGTAGCCGATCGGGATGCCGTTGCCGTCGACCGGCACCTGGCTCTGCGGCAGGTTGCCGAGGAAGTTCTCGGCGCCGAGGGTGTGAAGCTCCAGCAGCTCGCGGGCGTAGTTCTCGTTCGGGCCGTCGGCCGAGTTGTCGCGGTTGTTGAGGTAATAGAGCATGCCGGGGCTCTGCGCCACCAGCTCGAGCATCTGCCGGAAGTTGCCCAGCGCGTTGGCGCGGATGACGTCACGGTCGCTGTAGGCCCACGTCGGCCCGATCGAGAAGTCGTAGGCGTAGACGCTGAAGTGGTGGTGCCAGAACTCGACCATCACCTCGAACAGCTGCTTGCGGCTGTACACCGCGCGCAGGAAGGTGGCGCGCTCGACCTCGAAGAACGGCTGCATCCGGATCTCCCACGGGGGGTCGGAGACCACGTGGTCCTGCCACAGCTCGACGAGCGTCTTGTCGAGGGTCTCGTAGCCGGCGGCGAGCAGCCGTTGGTCGAGGTCGGAGTCGTCGATGGTGTCGACGTCGAGCTGCTGCGCCACCCAGGCGGCCATCCGCGTCGAGTCACTGCCGCCGAGAGCGTCGAACGCCTCCACGTCGCCGGGACGGGGGCCGAACCCGGCGCGCTGGAGGGCGATGACGGCGCCCGACGGCGGCGGCGGCGGGCCTCCCATCGACTCGGTGTCGAAATCGGGCAGCCGCATCGACGGCATCTCGCGACGGTGCCCCGACCAGAGGCCGCGGCGGGTCCACCCCCCGCGGCGGGCGGGCGGCTCCTCGCGGAGATGGAGGCGGGCGCGATGCTGCCGCCTCTTGGTCAAGAAGTGGGCTCGGTCGTTGGCCGAGGTCGGTACCGTCATGAGTCGCCTCCTGCAGCGGGTCCGCCCTCCGAAGGTTAGGGCCCGGGAGCGGCGACCGGGATGCAGGCCTCCACAAGAGACGTGTGCAATCGAGCACAGAGCGCGCTTCCATCGTTCGCCGACCGCTCGCAGCGCGTGACGGTGTCGGGGACGACCGCTAAGATCCTGGCCTTGAGCACGGCACCTTCGACGCCGTTCGCGCTGCGGGCGGTCGATCTCGGCAAGCGGTTCGGACGCACCTGGGCGGTCGCCCATCTCGATCTCGAGATCCCGCCGGGCGCCAGCGTCTGGCTGCGAGGACCGAACGGCGCCGGCAAGACGACGCTGCTGCGCATGGCGGCGACGCTGAGCCGTCCCGACCGCGGCCGGCTCGAAGTTCTCGGCGCCGACGCCGTCCGCGACCGCGAGCGGATCCGCCGCGGCATCGCCCTGGTCTCGCACGCCCTGTATCACTACCCGGGGCTGACGGCGGCCGAGACGCTCGAGCTGTGGCGGCGTCTCGGCGGCTCGGCGGCCGATCCCGTCGCCACGGCGGAGGCGCTCGACGTCGTCGGGCTCGGGCCGCACGCCGGGCGCCGGGTCGGTGAGTTCTCGGCCGGCATGCGCAAGCGGCTGGCGCTCGCGCGGGCCCGGCTCGAACGGCCGCGGCTGCTGCTGCTCGACGAGCCGTTCAGCGCGCTCGACGACGACGGCTGCCGGATGGTGCAGGCGTGGGTCACCGACTTCGTCGCGGGTGGAGGGACCGCGGTCCTCGCCTCCCACGACGCCGATCGCGCGGCGCCCGTCTGCGGCTGGACCGCTCGCATGGCGGCGGGCCAGCTGGTCGGCATCGACCGCACGGCGGACGGTTCGGAGGACGGGGCGTGAGGGTGCTGGTGGCCCTGCTGGCGAAGGACCTGCTCCTCGAGTGGCGGGAGCGCGCCCGCTCGGTGTCGATCCTGCTCTTCGCCGTCGTCACCCTGCTCCTGTTCTCCTTCGCCCTCGGTCCCGATCTGGCGGCTCTGCGCACGGCGGCGCCGGGCATCCTGGTGCTCGCGCTGCTGCTGAGCTCGACGCTCGCCCTCAACGAGAGCTTCCGCCTGGAGCGGGAGGATCGCGCCATCGAGGGCCTGCTGCTGCGGCCGATCTCGCCGACCGTGCTGTTCTACGCCAAGGCGACCGCCAACGCGCTGCTGCTGTCGCTGCTCGGACCGGTCGTCGTCGGCCTCGCCGTCGTCCTCTACAGCCTGGAGATCGAGCCGGCGGTGGGCGCCCGCCTGGTCGGCTACTGGTGTCTCGGGGCGGCGGGGCTCGCCGCGCCCGGCACCCTCTACGCGGCGATGACCTCCCGCCTGAAGAGTCAGGACGTCGCCCTACCCCTTTTGCTGTTCCCGCTGGTCGTTCCCGTGCTGCTAGGATCCGTCAAGGCGATGGCGCTGGTCCTTCATGGGGACGTAATGAGCCAGCTGCCATCTTGGCGCTCCCTGCTGGCCGCCTTCGACGCCATCTACTGGTCGGTCTGCGGCCTGCTCTTTCGATACGCAGTGGAGGAAGGTGAATGAACATCCGACGCACCCTCGCGTGGGGCGGACTGGCGCTGCTGGCGGTGGGGACCTACATCGGTCTCTTCGTCGCGCCGCCGGAACGGCACATGGGCGACGTGCAACGGATCATGTACGTCCACGTCCCCAGCGCCTGGGCGTCGATGGTGCTCTACACCCTCGCCTTCGGCTTCGCGATCGCCTCGCTGTGGAGCGGCCACCGGCGGTGGGACGACCGGATGGTCGGCGCCATCGAGGTCGGCGTCGTCCTCAACGCGCTCCTGCTGGTGCAGGGGAGCATCTGGGGGCGGGCGACCTGGGGCGTCTGGTGGGACTGGGACGTGCGGCTGACGACGTCGCTGCTGATGCTGATCCTCTTCGCCGGGGTGCTGCTGCTGCGGCGGATGGCGACCAGCGAGGAGCGGCGGGCGCCGTGGAGCGCGGTGGCGACGATCGTCGCCTTCATCGACGTGCCGCTCGTCTACTACTGCGTCCGCTGGTGGCGCAGCCTGCACCAGATCCAGTCGTCGCCCGAGACCGTCGACGCCGCCATGGTGCTGCCGCTGCGCATCAACGCGATCGGCATGCTGCTGCTGGCGCTCGGCTGGGCGCTCTGGCGAGCCGAGATCGAGCGGCGCCGGCGCCAGGAGGACGACGTCCCGCTGCCGGCGCGCATCGCCGTGGAAGGAGCGACCCATGCCTGAGGGGGTGATCGCCGGCGGTTGGGAATAT
>JBPEXA010000124.1:0-2763 GCA_052032135.1 Thermoanaerobaculia bacterium
CGCCAGAGCGCGTTGACGACGTCGAGCTCCCGCTCGCGCTCGGGGGAGACCGCGACGGCGACGCTCTGCGAGCGCACCGAGAGCCCCGGCGGTAGCGCCTCGATCTCGACCCGCAGCCGGCGGTCGCTGCTGCCGGGAGGGGGGGTGACGGCGATCGCGTAGTACGAGCGGGTGTCCTCGACGGCGGCGGCGAGCATCCGCTGCCGGTCGCCGTTCAGCAGCCGCCGGCCGCCGGTGACGCGCGCCAGCTCCTTCAGCACATGGTGGAGTCGCTTCTCGCGGGCCCAGTTGAAGTCGGGATCGGTCCCCTCGACGTCGACCGCGTAGATCGCGTAGCCGAGCTGGTTGGCGGTGTCGGTGAGGACGTCGTAGACCCCCGTCCCCTGGCAGCGGCCGGTGACGCACCAGGGGGCGAACAGCTCGGCGCGGTACGCCTCGTCGGGATCCCACGACCCGGCGACGAGCAGCATCGCCCGCCGCCCGTCGGGTGGATCGAGCATGCGGAGGCTCCCCGCCGCCGCCAGCACCGCGCGGCGGGTGTCGTTGCCCTCCCAGTTGGCGATGAAGTTGGTCATCCGTCGCAGGGCGATGTAGCGGATCCCCCACGCGTCGAGGGTCTGGGCGTGGCGCAGCGCCGCGATCAGCGTCTCGCGGTCGGACGTCCAGTCGGCCAGCACCCGCAGGCGGCGCTCTCGACCGAGGCGGACGACCGCCATCCGGTCGCTCGGCTCCATCAGGTCGAGGTCGTCGATCAGTCGCTCGAGGACGAGATCGCGATTGCGCTCGAGCGTCATCAGATCGTCGATGAAGACGAGGTAGTTGACCGGCGGGCGGAGAGGGGGGGGCGCGACCGCCTCGCTCGCGCCGGGCGCAGCCGGGCCGGGGTCGCCGCCCACCTCGTCGAAGAGCTCGATCGGCACCACCTCGCCGTCGATGCGGACGACGAAGTCGCTCGCCGCGAGCCCCCGCACACGCCGGCCGTCGCGGTCGGTCACCACCGCCTGCAGGTCGAGCAGCTCGACATCGATCGATTCCGAGAAGAGCTCGCCGGGAGCCTGGGCGCGCGCCGCACCCACCGCGGCGAGGGAAGCGGTGCCGCACAGAAGGCAGCCGCCGAGGGTGAGTCGACGTTTGGATCTCACGAACGGCCCCCGCCGGCCCTTCGCTTCCGGGAAGGCGTGCGCCTCAACGGCAGCTGCGATTGCCGGACGGTCCTCGGCATTTGTTCGAGCAGCACTGCCCGTCATCGGTGCACGGGTCTCCCTGCGGCAGGCAGCTGCCGCCGCCGTCGAGGAAATCGGCGACCCGATCGAAGTACTCCGCGAAGGCGCCGTCGACGGTGGCGTTGGAGACGGCGTCGCAAGGGTCGTTCACGTTGGTGCCGCAAGCTCCCGACAGCTGCCCCACCACCTGACCGAGATCGTTGAGGACCGGTGAGCCAGAGCTGCCCCCCTCCGTGGCGCCGAAGGTGTCGCGGCTGTAGATGCGGCGCCCGCGGGGCCACCCGCCACAGGTGGGCGCCGAGGTGTCCACCACGTGCTCCGAGTAGGCCTGCGGCGCGCCCGCCGGATGGCTGACGCGGAAGAGCTCTGCGCCGTCGGTGAAGGCGATCGGGGTCGCGTTCCAGCCGAGAAAGGCGCTGCCCGCCGGGGCGGGCTCATCGAGCTCGAGGAGGGTGAAATCGGTGTTCTTGTCCTTCGCCTTGATGCTCGAGCCGAGGGTGGACGCCGTTCCTGGATCGGAGCACGGGCCGCCGCACCCCGTCGTGAACTGGAAGAACGTCTCGAGGCTCGAAGCCTCGTTATTCTTCGAGATGCAGTGGTGGGCGGTGAGGAAGTACGGAATGTCCGTCGCCGGATCGGAGTCGGCCAGCAGTCCCCCCGAGCAGATGTACAAGAAGGCGCCCGACTGGAAGAGCATGTGCGCGACGGCGTCTTGGGCGTCCGAGATCGCGGGCGGGATGCTCGAGCAACTCGCATTCTCGACACACGGCTCGTTGAAGTTGCAGAACGCCTCCTGTGCGGCTGCGGCCCGCATCTCGGCGAGGGTGAAGCGCTCCGTCAGATGACCGATCGCCGAGACCGTTAGCCGCGATTGCGCCAGCGCGTCCTCGTCGCTGCCGCGATACCGTACCTGTAGCGTGGCTTCGGAGCCGAAGAGCGTGTGGGACAGGAACGATCCGCGACCTCCGGGGCCGCGGCCCGTGTAGGGCCCGGCGACCTGGCCGGTCTCGGTGTAGATGAATAGCTCGGCGCCGACAGGGAGCGCGAAGTCGGCGATCGCGACGCGGATCGCCGTCGCCTCGGGCGACGTCACGGCTGCGGTCCACACCCAGCCGTCGGGCGTCATCCCGACGGCGCCGAGCCCGCGGCCATGGAACGCGGCCTCCGCTCCGCCGTCGACCATCACGCCGACCATCCGACGCGGACCGCGGTCGGTTTCGACGGTGGCGAGCGCGCCTCTCGTCGGGACGGCCGAGAGCGGCCGCGCGAGTCCGGCGTCGACGCGCTCAGCGAGTAGGTCGGCGTGGAGAGCGGCGCGCTCGGCCGCGATCGCTTCGCGATCCAACCTACCGGACGCTCTCTCGGTGAAGGCTTGCTGCGCAACCCCCGCAGGCGGCAGGGCAGCGAGGAGCGTCGCGAACGCGACGATGCGGGAGGGTAGGCTGGGGATGCGCATGGGGACCTCCTTCCGGGGTCGACCTGGGACTCGGCTGTTGGCGATGGCTGGAATGGTACCAGTGCTGGTCCGCGCTCGGTCGTC
>JBPEXA010000125.1:0-3959 GCA_052032135.1 Thermoanaerobaculia bacterium
GGGCCGAGCGCCAGCATCATCGCCCCCCAGAAGACGTTGATGGTGGCGCACCACAACATGCCGCGCTGCAGGCCGAGCGTGGGGATCAGCACGAAGCCGGCGGCGAGCGCGCCGATGATCGAGCCGGCGGTGTTGAGGGCGACGAGGTTGCCGGCCGAGGAGGCGAAGCGCCGGCGCAGCAGGGCGGCGGCGCGACCGGCGGCGGGGAAGGCGGCGCCCATCAGCAGGCACGACGGCAGCATCACGGCGAAGCTCAGCGCCAGAGTGGCACCGGCGCGCACGCCGCCCGGGTCGTCGTAGAGCAGCCGGTTGACGGCGAGCGCCAGCGACGGCAGCCGGGGGAGCGACTGCGAGACCGCCAGCGCGGTGACGCCGATGCCGACCATCAGCCAGGCGAACAGCCGCGCCGGGTCGGCGTCGGGCCAGCGGGTGCCGAGCAGCCAGCTGCCGCCGGCGATGCCGAGCAGAAAGGCGGCGAGCATGACGGTGAAGCTGTAGGCGGTGTTGCCGCTCGCCACCGTGATGCCGCGCATCCACAGCACCTCGAGCGCCAGCGCGGTGGCGCCGCTCACCACGGTGCCGTAGTAGGCGAGCCGCAGCGCCGTCGCTCTCCCCGCGACGGCGACGTCCGCTCCCTCGCCGTCACCCGTCGCCCTCCGCTCGTCGACCGCCGCCGGCCGTTCCGGCGTCACCAGCGCGACGATGCCGATCGCCACGTTGACCGCCACCGCCAGCGCCAGCGAGGTGCTCATGCCGAGGCGGGGGAGGAGCACGACGCCGGCGGTCACCGTGCCGGCGACCGCGCCGGCGGTGTTGGTGGCGTAGAGGCGGGGGAGGTGGTGGGTCATCTCGCGCTGGGCGGTGACCATCCGCCGCACCAGCAGCGGCAGGGTGCCCCCCATCAGGATCGTCGGCGGCAGCAGGACGACGAAGGCGAGGGCGACGCGCAGCGCCATCAGCGCCGGCGACACGCCGTCGACCTCGAGCGCGCGGCGGAGGTAGATCTGATCGGCCAGCCGGTGGAGCGCCGGGGTCGCCGCCGCGGCTGCCGCCAGCAGCAGCTCGACCACCCCGTAGGCGCGCAGCGGCCGCCGGATCCGATCCGCCCAGCGCCCGATCACCAGGCCGCCGAGCGCGAGCCCGGCCATGAACGATCCGAGGACGATGCTCACCGCCTCGTGGCTGGCGCCGAAGGTGAGGGTGAGCTGGCGCGCCCACACCGTCTCGTAGGCGAGGGCGGTGGCGCCCGAGAGGAAGAAGAGGGCGTAGGCGATCGGCGTCGTCGCCACGAGCGAAGAGCGGCCGGTCACCTCCCGGCGTCCTCGCCCGCAGCCGGCCCCGCCGCCGCCTCGCGCTGCCGCCGGCGCTCGGCGGCGGCGAGCTGCCTCGCCTCGAGCGGCCGCAGGAAGACCAGCACGCCGGCGCCGTCCCACACCGCCGTCCGCTCGAGGTAGGGGGCGAGGCCGGGACGCTGCCGTCGCCACAGGTCGTAGGCGGGGCGGCTGACGATGGCGGCGTGCACGCTCTTCGGCATCTCGCGGGCGTGCGACACCTGCAGCGTCGGGTGGTCGAGGACCATGCGGCCGATCGAGCGTCGCGTCGGTGCCGACATGCCGTAGCGCCACTGCAGGTCGGGAGAAAAGGCGAGCGTCCCGGGGCGGTGGGCGTCGAGCTGCTCGCGGAAGGTGCGCCACGGATAGAGCAGCAGGTCGCTCTTGAGCACCGCGATCTTCTTCGCCAGGCTCGCGCGGGTGAGCTCGAAGCCGGGGCCGAAGGCGACCAGGTAGGCGACCACCAGCGCCGCCACCCGGTAGCGGCGGCGGCGGGCGGCGAATGCGACGACGGCCGTGGCCGCGAAGAGCAGCAGCGGCACCGCGACCGCGGTGACGAAATGATCGGCGCGCCAGCCGAAGCGCCGTACCAGCTCGGCGGGCACCACGGCGGTGGCGGAGAGCTCGCCGAGCCGCCATGGCAGCAGCACGAAGACGGCGAGCGCCGCCGCCAGCCCGGTGGGGAGGAGCACCGCCGGCCGCAGCAGCGTCCGCCACCGCAGCGCGTCGAGGCCGGCGTAGTGGGGCAGCAACCCCGCCATCAGGGCGGCGACCGGCAGGATGGTGATCAGCATCCGGCCGGAGAACGGATGCGGCAGCCGGACGTAGACGGCGACCAGCGCGGCGAGGTAGGCGATCGGCAGCAGGTGCAGGAGGCGCAAGCCGAGACGGCGGCCGGCGACACCGGCGGCGATCGCCGCGGCGGCGACCGCCAGCCAGAGGTTGCGCAGCGCGAAGTTGCCCTCCCGATGGAGCGGCTCGCGGATCAGCTCCAGCCAGCCGGCGGTGGCGGCGCGCAGCGGCACCTTGGAGGGGAAGTTCATCCGGCTGGTGCGGGTGAGGCGAGTCTCGTCGAGGCCGAAGAAGAGGTCGCCGAGGAAGATGCCGTCGAGCGCCGCCACCAGCGCCAGCACCCCGGCGGCGCCCGCCCCCCACCAGGCGAGGCGGCGGGCGAACCGGCGGAGGTCGAGCCGGCCGTCGGCGACCAGGAAGAGCGCCGGCAGCAGCAGCGCGACGGCGCCGACCTCCTTGGAGCGCATGGCGGCGACGGTCAGCACGCCGATCGCCAGCGCGTGCCACTCCTTTCCTCTCCCGCTCGTCGCGCCCGGTCGCACGAAGCCGTGCATCGCCACCGCCGTCGCCGCGGTGACGAAGAGCATGGCGCTGAAGTCGGCGAAGCCGGCGCCGATCAGCCCGAAGATCGTCGTCTGCGAGAAGAAGACGAAGAGGACGACGGCGAGGGTGCGCAGCTGGAGCCCGTCGCCGACCGAGCGCACCGCCACCGCCAGCGCCGCCACCGTGCCGGCGAAGACGAACGACCACCAGAGGCGGACGCCGAGGAAGGGGTCGCCGCCGCCGACGGCGATGAACGCCTTGAGCAGATAGACGTGGCCGTAGCGATTGAGGAACCACTTGCGGGCGTTGAACTCGGCGGCGGAGAGGTAGGCGGTGTCGTCGCCGCCGCGGATGGTGCCGGTGTAGGGGAGGACGGCGACGAAGGCGGCGACGAACAGCGCCAGCAGCAGCGCCGCGCGCCAGGCCGGTCCGTCGACGCGGCGCCAACGCCGCCCGAGCGCCTCGACGGCGCGCGAGGCGGGCCCCCGGGCGGCGACCAGCGCGGCGAGCAGCGCGGCGAGCAGCAGCATCGCGCCGGCGACCTGGCGCCACGGCCGCGACCAGCCGGCCAGCCCGCCGCGCAGCGCGCGGCGCAGGGCGAGCGGCCGGCCGGCGTAGAGATCGTCGGCCGGGAGCGCGCGCGGGCTCGCCGCATCGCCGCCCGGCGGTACCCACCCGAGGTCGAGCCGGCTCTCGCCGTGTGACTGCCGCAGGTCGATCTCGACGCGGTGGAGGCCGGGGGCGAGCTCGATGGCGCCGACCGCCGACCGCCGGGCGCTCGCCACCACCTGCTCGCCGTCGATCCTCACGGCGCCGGCGTCGTCGGCGGTCAGGGTGAAGCGGTGCTCGCCCGCAGCATCGACGTACCACCAGCCGCGCCAGCGGACGCTGAAATGGACCCGAGTGGCGAGCGCGTCGAGGATGTCGTCGACCTCCGCGAGCGCCGGAACGTCGACGGTGACGTGGTAGGGGTCGCCCTCCCACGGCTCGCCGAGGGCGTAGTAGCGCGCCTCGAGCCCCGGCCGGTCGACGATCAGCAGCGCGCCCGCGACGACGGCGGCGACGATCAGCGCGAGTCGGCCACCGGCGGCGAGGCGGCGCCACTGCTGTCGCGACCACGGCATCGCAGGTGGCGCGATTGTCCAGCGCGGCCCCCGGCACCGTCAACCGCGACGATCGACGGTGCCGGACGAGCCGCTGGTTCCCGGGCTACGGGCTCGCTTTGTCGGCGGCCTTGGCGTAGAGCTCCAGCGCCAGCAGTCGTTGGCCGGAGAGGCGAGCGCTCTCGGCCTG
>JBPEXA010000126.1:0-2917 GCA_052032135.1 Thermoanaerobaculia bacterium
GCCGTTCCATCAGCTCCGCCCGGCCGTCCGATCGCGTGTCGTGCTCGCGCCGGCGCAGCAATCGACGCCGCTGCTCTCCACGGGAGCAGGTCGCCTCGAGGAAGAGGAGGCGCGCACCGACCCGGTCGGCGAGCTCGACCAGCGGCTCGCGGTCCTCGACCCGCTTGTACGAGCCGTCGACCACCACCGGAAAGCCGGCCTGGAGAAGATGCTCGGCGCGCCGGGCGACCTCGGCGTAGACCTCGCGCGTCATCTCCGGCGAGTAGAGGCCCCGCTCGTACGGCACCCACACCCGGGCGAACTCTCCGATGCCGGCCAGCTCCTTGCGGACGGCATCGGTCGACAGCACGTGCCAGCCGTGACGCTCCCGGATCCCGGAGGCGATCGCCGACTTCCCGGCTCCCATCAATCCGTAGACCACCACCAGCGGGGGACGGTCGTCGCCGCCGGCGTAGCGGTAGGCGAGGCCGAAGTAGCGGCGGGCGCGGTTGCGCTGATCGCGCCGGCCGGCGTCGTCGAAGCCGGGATCGGCGGCGGCGAAGGCGGCGACCTTGGCGCGCACCACCGCCCGGTACACCTTGTAGAAGTCGATCAGCTCGAGCAGCTCGCGATCTCCCGAACGCTCGACGTAGCCATCGATGAGCTGGTCCGCGAGGTCCGGTCGCCGGTGGAAGTCGAGATCCATCGCCAGGAAGGCGAGGTCGGCCGCCGGATCGCAGCACCGCAGCCGCTCGCTGAATTCCAGGCAGTCGAAGATCACCGGCTCGTCGAGAAAGAAGATGTTGTCGAGATGGAGGTCGCCGTGGGCCTCGCGGATCCGACCCTCGGCGACCCGGCGCTCGAACAGGCTGCGGCGCTCGGCATAGACCGACTCCGTCCAGGCGCGGAGGTGCTCGAAGCGCGACCGGGTGACCAACCGCCCGACGGTCGGCGCGGTCTGCACGAAGTTCTCCTCGGTGTTGTAGCGCAGCGCCTCGATCTCGCCGTGCCGCGCGACCTCCGGTCCGCCGCGAGCGGCGGCGTAGAACGGCACCAGCCGGGCGACCACCTGGTCGAGGTGGCGCGCGCCGAGCTCGCCTCGCTCGAGCACCGCCCCGCCGAGCCGCGCCTCGTCGAGGCGCCGCATCACCACCACCCAGTCGACCACCGGCCCGTCGCCACCGAGTCGCAGGCGGTCGCTGTCGAGGGTCAACGCCTCGACACCGAGATAGACCTCTGGCGCCAGCCGGCGATTGAGCGTCACCTCGTCGCGGCACGCCCGCTCCCGGAGCTCGAGGGTCGAGAAGTCGAGGAAGCCGAAGTCGACGCGCTTCTTCAGCTTGTAGGCGCGATCACCGGCGAGGAAGAGGTGGGAGACGTGGGTCTGGCGGTGGACGACCTCGTCGACCGGCGGCTGGTAGAACGCCGGGTTCTTGAGGGCGGCGACCAGTTCGAGGGGGTCCATCTCGGCCTCCTCGACCAGCCTCTCCCGTTCCGCCCGACCGGACAACACCCCCGCGGGTGGGCGGCGGCCGGGCGCCGCGGCTACGTCAGTCGCCGCTCATGTCGGGCGGCGCCGGCGTCGCGGGCCGGCCCTCGTAACCCTCGAGCTGCTCGAGCAGGATCTCGATCGCCTTCTCGATCGACGGGTCGCGCCCCGCGGCGATGTCGCCGGGCAGGTCCCACACCTCGACGTCCGGGGCGACGCCGACGTTCTCGACGTCCCACTCCCCTTCCGTGTCGTAGAAGCGGAAGGTCGGGTAGAGGACGTCGCCGCCGTCGACCAGCATCGGGTTGCCGGAGATGCCGATCAGCCCACCCCAGGTGCGGGTGCCGACCAGCGGTCCGAGCCCGGCCTGCCGGAAGTAGTACGGCAGCGCGTCGCCGCCGGAGGCGGCGTAGCCGTTGATCAGCATCACCTTCGGGCCGTCGTGCGCGAACCCGGGGGTCGCGAACGACTCGATCCCTCGCCGCGCCCAGTAGGAGAGGGTGGTGCGCGACAGCATCTCGATCATCCGATCGGGGATGAAGCCGCCGCCGTTGTAACGGTCGTCGACGATCAACCCCGGCTTGCTCGCCTGGCTGTAGAAGTACTTCTGCAGCGCGCGGTTGCCGGCGCCGGCGGTGTTGGGGAGGTGGATGTAGCCGATCCGCCCGTCGGAGAGCTCGTCGACCAGCGCCGCGCGGCTCTGGACCCAGTCGAGGTAGCGCAGGTTGCGCTCGCTGGTGATGGTGTGGACGGTCACCTCGCGCGACCCTCGACCGCCGGCGTCGGCGGCGACGGTGAGCTCCACCTGGCGATCGCCCTTGCCCTCGAGCAGTTCGTACGGGTTGCGGTCGGTCGTCAGGTCGACGCCGTCGATGGCGAGGAGGAACTCCCCCTCGGCGACGTCGACACCCGGCTCGGTGAGCGGCGACCGGTAGTCGTCGTCCCAGTTCTCGCCGGGGAAGATCCGGGCGATCCGATAGCGCCCGGAATCGTCGGCTTCGAGCTCGGCGCCGAGCATCCCCCCCTCGACCCGCTCGACCGACTCGGTCTCGCCGCTCTGGACGTAGACGTGGCCCGCCTCGAGCTCGGAACCGAGCTCGCTCAACAGGAAGTCGAGATCGGAGCGGTGGGCGACCCAGGGAAGCAGTGCCCGGTACCGCTCACCGAGCGCCTCCCAGTCGAGGCCGTGCATCTCCTCGTCGTAGAACCAGTCGCGGCCGATCCGCCACGCCTCCTCGTACATCTGCGACCACTCCGCGCGCGGGTCGAGCTTGACCCTCAGGTCCGACAGGTCGAGGCTCTGCCCCTCGCCGCCGTCAGCCGGCGCGATCGTCCAACCGCCGCCCGCGCTGTAGAGGACCTTCTCCCCCTTGGCGGCGAGCTGGTAGCCGTTGACGCCCGAGGCGACCTCGGTCGCCTCCCGGTCGGCGAAGTCGTAGCGCATCAGCG
>JBPEXA010000127.1:0-3175 GCA_052032135.1 Thermoanaerobaculia bacterium
GACGGGCGGCGGACCGTCGGGCCGCCGCGACGATCGCCGCGGTCGCGAGCAGTGCGGCCGCGACCGCCACGGCCCAGCCGAGCGTCGGCACGGGCGATCAGTCGGCGGGGGCGGCCGGAGCGGTGGCGGGGACCATCCCCGCCTCTTCCAACCACCGGTGGGCCTCTCCGGCGCTGCGCTCGACGACCAGCAGCCACAGCAGGTCGCCCTTGCGCAGCCGCGTCGAGTCGTCGTAGATCCGACGCCGCTCCTCGGAGCCGTAGACCAGCGGCAGCATCAGGTCGCGTGGATCGACCGGTCCCTCGATCCCCGCCCAGTCGAGGGTGACGTCCGTCGGCGCCTTCCACACCTCGATCGCGGCCTCGCGCTTGTCGATCCGCAGCGACCAGAGATCGATGGTTCGCGGCGTGCCGAACAGCACGCGGGCGTCGACCTCCTTCAACATCGACGGGTGCACGCTCTCGTGGCCCCGCCGCAGGGCGATCCACAGCCGTGGAGCGTTGTACTGCTCGCGAGCGCTGCGCACGAAGAGGAAGTTGATCTCCTCGTTGGGGGTGACGGCGATGACGCCCGCTCGCGAGTCGAGCTGAGCGCGGTAGAGGATGCTCTCCTTGAGAGCGTTGCCGAAGATCACGCGGAACCCCTCCGCCTCCGCGGCACGGCACGCCTCCGGGTTGGAGTCGAGGAAGACCACGTCGTTCTTGGACGACCGCAGCAGCCGGCCGAGGTGGAGGCCGATCGGCCCGGCACCGAGGATGACGAAGCCGGCGTTCGACGGCATCCGCAGACCGAGCATGCGGGCGAAGACGGCGCCGGTGAGCCCCTGGAGCAGCACGGTGGAGGCGATCACCAGGAAGACCAGGGCGCGCAGCTGATCGCCCCCCGCCACGCCGGCCGAGTGCAACGTCTCGGCGAACAGCGAGGCGACCGCGGCGGCGACGATGCCGCGCGGCGCGATCCAGCTGAGGAACAGCTTCTGCCGTCCGTCGAGGGTGGTGCCGACCGTCGAGGCGAGGATGTTGAGCGGCCGCACCACGAACATCAGTGCGGCGACGGTGGCGACGCCCCGCCAGCCGAGGTCGACCACCTCGGCGACGCGGACGTCGGCGGCGAGGATGACGAACAGCATGCCGATCAACAGCGTCGTCAACTCCTCCTTGAACTCCCGCAGCTCGTCGAGCACGCGGCCGCGGAAGTTGCCGACCAGCAGGCCGGCGACGGTCACCGACACCAGGCCGCTCTCGGAGAGCACCGCGTTGCTGAACTGGAAGACCACCAGCACCAGCGCGAGGATCAGCATGTTCTCGAGCCCCTCGGGGATCACCCGGTGGAGCTTGAGCAGCAACGCGACCAGCAGGCCGAAGAGGATGCCGACCACCGACCCGAAGACGAGCCGGAGCAGGACCTCGTTGGTGCCGTGGCCGAGGCTCTCGCCGCTCAACGCGACCTCGAGAGCGACGACGGCGATGATCGCCCCGATGGCGTCGATGAGGATCCCCTCCGCCTCGAGGATGGTCGCCACCCGTCGTTGGACGCGGAGCCGGCGCAGCAGCGGGTTGATCACCGTCGGTCCGGTGACGATCACCAGGCTGCCGAACAGGATCGACACCGGCCACGACCATTGCATGACGTAGCGTGCCGCCAGCGCGCCGCCACCCCAGGTGACCAGCGCGCCGATGGTGATCAGTTGCCGGATGCTGCGAGCCGACTGCCGAGCCTGCTTGATGTTGAGGCTCATGCCGCCGTCGAACAGGATCACCGCCACGGCGAAGCCGACCAGCATCTCGAGCAGCTCCCCGAGCAGTCCGGGGCGGACGACGTCGAGGCCGTCGGGGCCGAGCAGCACGCCGGCGCCGAGCAGGAGGACGATCCCCGGCAGCCGGAGGTGGCGAGCGAGCGCTTGCGCCACCATGCCCACGGCGAGGGCGACCGCGAGGGTGATCGCCGCCGAGTCGAGGGAGATCGGCCAGGTCATCGCGGTGCGGAGAATACCGCGTCCGCTGAAACTTTCCGCCGTCGGCGCGCGTCGTACCGAGTGAGTACCCAACTGCAAGGAGGCAACGAGCATGATCGAACGGATACGACGGATGGGCACGGGGGCGGCACTGGTCGCCCTGTTGGTGACCCCGGCGGCGTGGGCGGACTCCGACCTCTGGCTCCACGTGAGGGTCGATGAAGCGAACGGTGCGAAGGTGTCGGTCAACCTCCCGATCGGGCTGGTCGAGAAGGCGATCCCGATGATCCCGACCGAGCACTTCCAGGACGGCCATCTGGTGATCGATCACGACGTCGAGTGGTCGATCGCCGACCTGCGCGAGCTGTGGGCGGAGGTCCGCAACAGCCGCGACATGACGTTCGTCACCGTCGAGGACGGCGACGACAACGTCAAGGTGTGGAAAGAGGCGGGCTACCTGCGGGTGCGCGTCCTCGAGGAGGGCGACGGCGAGGCGGAGGTCAACGTCAAGATCCCCGAGCGGGTGGTCGATGCGCTGCTCGGCGGCGACGGCGAACAGCTCGATCTGTCGGCGGCGCTGGCGGCTCTCGTCGACGAGGGCGAAGGCGAGCTGGTGACGGTCAACGACGATCGGGACCGCGTGCGGGTGTGGGTCGATCGAGTCGCCGAGGCGGAGTAGACGGTGACCCGCGGCCAGAGATTCCTGACCTATGCGGTGGCGGTCGGTGCCTTCGTCGTGTTCGGGTGGCTGGCGATCTTCGCGGCGGTGTGGGCGTTCGGTGGGGTGGCGACGGTGAGCGTGGCGGAGCACAGCGAGGGCTTCCGCTTCGCGGCCCCGGTGCCGATGGCGTTGATCCACGCGGCGGTGGCGACCGCGGGGACCACGCAGCGGTTCGCCCTCCACGACGTCGACTTCGACATCGAAGGCGAGCTCGGCCGCTGGGTGCCGGTCGTCGAGGCGATGATCCACGCGCTGGCGGACGCGCCCGATGGCAGCACCTTCGTCTCCGTCGTCGACGGTGACGATCGGGTGACGGTGACCAAGGCGCGCGGGAAGCTGCGCGTCGAGGTCGATTCCCCGGATGTGACGGTCAAGGTGAGCGTGCCGCTGCGCGCCCTCGCCCGCACGGTCGGCGCCGCCTCGTAGCCCGCCCTCCGGTCGCCGGCCGGAGCGGCTCGCGGCCGTCGCTCCTGCCCCCGAAGGACCCGATACACTGCGGC
>JBPEXA010000128.1:0-3279 GCA_052032135.1 Thermoanaerobaculia bacterium
CGGGGATGGTCGGCTTGAAGGGGCCGGCCCAGAGGAGGCGGCCGGTGTCCGCGATCGACTCGCCCCAGGCGGCGACCTCGGCCATGACCGCCTCAGCCGGCGCGTCGGCGAACCACAGCGTGAGTTGCCGGTTGCGGGTATTCTCGAAGCGCTTCTGGGTGAGCGGCGCGTCCTCGGGCATCGGTGCCGGGTGCGACCGTTCGACGAGCTCGGTGACGCCGCCGGTCAGGTCCGGGTCGGGCGGCCACTCCTTCTCGTGGCGCTCGATCCAGGCGCAGACAAGCGTCTGGTAGCGGTGCTCGAGGGCGAGTTCGACGGGGGTGCCGTCCTCGTCGCGCTCGACCGTCGAGCGGTGGGAGTAGAGGTTGGTGTGCACGTGCTCGCGGTGCGGGAACATCCGGTCGTTGTCGTGTAGCCAGCGGACCTGCCGCGAGCCCCAGTCGAAGTGCTCGCTCATCTTCCCGTCGATCACCCAGTAGATCGAGAGCGTCGAGCCGTCGTGCTCGCCGAAGAGGTCGGGTTCTTCGCCGATGCGGAGTTCCTTGAGATCGCGGGTGGCGACGAAGCGGGCGCCGCTGAACAGCCACGGCCCGATCATGCAGCCGGCATAGAAGTGATCCCGCTCGTACCAGCGGTTGTACGCCACCTCGTGGCCCGGGTGCGGTTCGATCATCGTGAACAGGTAGCTGCCGAGTCGGATCTCGCCGCCGACGTCCATCTGGGGAACGACTTCGCTCATGGCCGGACCCTACGACGAAATCTGACACCGCGTCAGATTCGGGGATAGCGTGGTGCGCATGGCTGAAGTCCCGCGCATTGTCTCCGTCGACGATCACGTCATCGAGCCCGCAAACGTGTGGCAGGACCGTCTGCCGGCGAAGTACAAGGACGTCGGACCACGGGTCGTCCAGGAAGCCGGCAACATGAGCTTCGTCGGCGGCAACTTCAGCTACGAACCCGACCCCGACGGCCAGCTCTGCGACTGGTGGGTGTACGAGGACAAGCGTGTCCCGCAGACCCGGCTGTCGGCCGCCGCTGGCTTCGACCGCGACGAGGTCAAGGTCGTCGGCATCACCTACGAGGAGATGCGCGACGGCTGCTACGACCCCAAGGCCCGCCTCGAGGACATGGACGTCAACCACGTCGAGGCGTCGCTCTGCTTCCCGAGCTTCCCCCGCTTCTGCGGCCAGACGTTCATGGAGGCCGAGGACAAGGAACTCGCGCTCCTCTGCGTCAAGGCCTACAACGACTGGATGGTCGACGAGTGGTGCGGCGACTCGGGCGGCAGGCTCATCCCGCTGACGATCATCCCGCTGTGGGACGCACAGCTCGCCGCCGCGGAGATCCGGCGCAACGCCGAGCGTGGGGTCCGCGCCGTCTGCTTCAGCGAGATCCCGCCGTACCTCGGCTTGCCGAGCGTGCATGACGCCGACGGGTACTGGGAACCCTTCGTGCAGGCGTGCGAGGAGACCGGCACGGTCATCAACATGCACATCGGTTCGTCGTCGAAGATGCCCTCGACCTCCGACGATGCGCCCGCCGCCGTGGGGTCGACCCTCACCTTCAACAACGCCATGGCCTCGATGAGCGACTGGCTGTTCTCGGGCCTGCTCGAGAAGTTCCCCCGGGTGAAGATCGCCTACTCCGAGGGCCAGATCGGCTGGATCCCCTACATCCTCGAACGTGCCGACAAGGTCTGGGAGGACAACCGGGCCTGGGGTGGCGTCGGCGACAAGGTGCCCGAGCCGCCGTCGACCTACTACTACCGCCAGATGTACGGCTGCTTCTTCGACGACGAGGTCGGCCTCGAGATGCTCGACCGCGTCGGCGTCTCGAACATCACCTTCGAGACTGACTACCCGCACTCCGACTCGACGTGGCCGCACACCAAGGAGGTGGCCGAGAAGCTCATGGGCCACCTGCCCGACGACGTGATCCGCAAGCTCGTCCGCGGCAACGCCATCGAGATGCTCGGTCTCGACCTCGAGCCCTAGCCCACGCGGAGTCGACGCACGACGCCGGCGACAGCAGCGAATGCGAGCAACACTCCGCCCACCAGCGCGGTCTGCGCGACGTAGGGGTCGGCCGTGGCCGTGACGTGTGCCCAGGTGTTCGGCAGACCGTCTGGCTCGACGGCCCGGAGGACGTAGGCGGACGCGGCCGCCGCGGCGGCGACCGACAGACCGGCGATCGCCAGCCACCGTCGGCGGTGCGGGCCGAGCGCGACGGCGGCACCCGCCGCCACCGCAGCGAGGACGATCCAGCCGACGCGACGCTGCTCGGCCAGGTCCGCCACGTCGAGCGCGGTCTCCGCGTTCCGGAGATCGAGGAGCGTGACCGAGAGATCGACGTCGAGGTCCGGACGCAGGTCGACGTCGATGCCGCCGATCGACAGGGCATCGGACAGCGCGCCGCCGACGGCGCCCACGATCCGATCGGCGAGCGGCGCGAGATCGAGTCGGACGGTGCGGTCGCCGACGAGCCCGGTGTCGTCGTCACGCAGGAGCGCGACCACGCCCGGATGTGAACGTTCGACCGCCGTCCGCCACGCTGCCTCCGCGGCCTCGCTCCGCAGCACCCGGTCGACCACCGGAGCGATGCGGTCGCGGATAGCGCCCTCGGCGCGAGCCTCGATCCCGCCAGGCAGCAGCGGTACGTCGACCAGCTCGTCGATCGCAGACGCCACGAGCCGATCCGTGATGATCGCTCCGACCTCCGCCGCGACCTCGTCGTCCTCGAGCAGGTCGCCGACCGCGTCGCTCCACCCGGTCGGCTGGACGACGGTGTCGTGCAGCCAGGTGCCGAGCAGCGCCGCCGCGCTGGAGACCGCCACCACGAGCGCGAGCAGCGCCCGGACGATCGTCAGGACCGCTCCTCGGCGGGGCGGGGGAGGGTCAGGCCGACGCCGTCGATGGTCCCGTCGGAGCGATCCCGCAGGTAGAGGACCTTGATGGCTCCGACGATCGGCGTGGCGACGAGTGCGCCGGGGACGCCGGCGATCGAGCCGCCGATGATCGCGGCGAGCATGGTCGTCGGCGGGGTGAGGTCGACCGCCTTGCCGACCACCGCGGGCTGGATCACGTTGTTCTCGATGTTCTGGTACACGAGGAACACGACCCCGGCGATCGCCGCCGGCACCGGCCCCTCCGTGAGGGCCAACAGCACGAGGAACGAGCCGCCGAGGAAGCCGCCGATCTGCGGGATGAGGTTGGTCAGCGCCGACCACAGCCCGGCGAGGGGTGCCAGGGGCACGCCGAGCGCCAGCGCCAGCGTGAGGAC
>JBPEXA010000129.1:0-2221 GCA_052032135.1 Thermoanaerobaculia bacterium
GATCTGCTCGTCGTCCGGGACGAGGAGTCGGCGTCCGTGCTCCGCCGCACCGGCGCCGGCGGTCCGTTCCGCATCGGCGCGGACCCGGCCTGGACACTGCCCGGGCTCCTCGACCAGCACGACGCACCCGGCGGCGACCACGTGCTCGTCGCGCTCAGCCACCTCGCCGGCGACGGCGGCGCCGAGCTCGCCGGACACGTCTCGGCGATGGTCGATCCGTTGCTACGCGCCGGTGTCCCGGTACGCCTCCAGCCATGGCAGGCGGGCGGCGCGGACGATCAACTCGCGACACAGATCCAAAAACTGGTCGCTGGCGACGCCGTCGATGTCGCCCCCCGACCGCGGACGCTCGAGGCTGCGGTGGACGACGCGCGCACCTGTCGCGCCGTGATCGGGCTCCGCCACCACGCGCTGGTCGCCGCCGGCGCCGCGGGACGGCCCTTCCTCGCGCTCTCCCACGAACCGAAGCTCGCGGGACTCGCCCGCCGACTCGACCAGACCTGGGCGCCGCCGCACGCATCGGCCGCGGTACTCGGACGAGCCGCGCAGGAGCTCCTCTCGGCCGCACCACCCGCGCGGGGCGCCATCATCCAGGAAGTCGAGGTCGCGAATCGGGCCATGGACCTGCTGCGCGTCGTGGTGTCGGGTGGGTCGGACGACACGCTCCTCGACCGGGAACGCCTGGCGCTCTCGTCGGAGGGCTCGCCGTGGTAGGCGTCACGACCGACGCCCTGGCCGACGTACGCGGACCGACAGCGGCGCGCTCGCGGCTGTTGGCGGCCACGCGCTCGCAGCTCGGCACCGCCGGCGCGCAGTGGGTCGCGGGCCTCGGGAACCTCGTGTTCGCGCTCGTGCTCGCCCGTCTCCTCGCTCCCGGGGACTTCGCCGCCTTCGGCGCATTCCTCGGCGCCTATGTCCTGCTCCACCTCCCTGCGGCCGGGATCGGCGCTGCCGCGGCGCTCGCGCCCGGGGACCGTCGGCGTCTCCGCCGGCGGCTGGGCGCGGCCGGGGCAGCAGTCGCCGTCCTCCTCGTCGCGTCGGCGCCATGGACGTCGTCTGCGTTCGACGTCCCTGTGGCCATGGTCGTGGCACTCGCGTCCGCCGCGCCGGGAGCGGCGCTGCTCGGCCTCGAGCGCGGGATCCTCTTCCACCACCGTCGACGCCGAGCGATCGCGAGCACCCTGCTGTCGGAACCCGCGGTCCGGCTCCTGCTGGGTGTGGGTGCGGCCGTCCTCGTCGGCCCCACGGGCGCAGCGTTCGCCGTGACCGCGGCCGGGTACGCAGCGCTGGTGGCCGCGATGCGCGACGCCCACCTCGCACCGGCGGCACGGCCGCTCGCCGCACGGGCGCCCGGCGTGTCGACGGCGACCGCGGCCACGTTCGCCCTCTTCGCCGTGATCCAACAACAGGACCTGCTCTTCGCGAAGGCGCGTCTCGGGACCGACGCGGCGGGGGCGTTCGCCGCGCTCTCGACGGTCGGCGGCGCGGTCGCGTTCGCCACCGCCACGATCCCGCTCGCACTGCTGCCGGAGGCGAGGAGCGACGACGCTGCCCGCCGGGCCGCCGTCGTCATCACCGTGTGCATCGGCGCCGCCGCCGTGCTCGTGGCCACGGTCGCCGGTGATCGTGGTCTGGCGCTCGTCGTGGGCGACGGCTACCGGACGACCGTCCCGCACCTCGCTGCGTACGTCGGTGCGATGGGACTCCTCGGCGTCGGCCGGGTCCTCGCCGCCGGTCGGTGCGCTCGCGACGACCATCGGCGAGTGGTCATTGCGACCATCGGCGCCGCCGTGCTCCACACGGTGCTGCTCGCATTCGTCGGCACGTCGACCGGTTCGATCGTCGGGGCGACGACCGCGGCGACGGCCGCCGCTGCGACGGTGCTCGCCGTCCCCGATGGCGCCGCAGGTCGTGTCGGCCGACGTTGGCACGTCGCCGTTGCACGGTGGGCGAGCACGCGCGACCTGGTCCTGGTGACGGCGCTGACCGCCGTCGCGACGGTCGTCCGCGTCGTCTCGACCCGCGGCCTCTGGGTGGACGAGGCGATCACCGTCGCGCAGGCGAAGCTCCCGTTCGGCGCGATGCTCGAGCAGCTCCAGACGACCGACGTCCACCCGCCGCTCCACCACGCGCTCATCTGGGTCCTCGTCCGGGTGGCCGGTACCGGTGAGCTCGTCGTGCGCGCACCGTCGATCGTCGCCGGGGCGCTCCTCGTGCCCGC
>JBPEXA010000013.1:0-4326 GCA_052032135.1 Thermoanaerobaculia bacterium
GCCCGATCGGGCGGCGCCGCGGAGAGAAGACGAAAGCCGGACTAGTTGCCGACCTGCGCGCCCGCCGGATAGGCGACGAAGAAGCCGTCCGCCCACACGATGTCGCGGTCGTAGTTCGTGGCGTCGAACGGACCGACGGTGTAGGTGCCGGTCGCGAGCGAGTCGTCACGACCCGGGCTGCGGATGCCCATCACCTGGCTGCCGAGCAGGTTGGTGTTGTTCAGGCGGTACTCGTAGTCGTTGCCCCAACCGTCGAGGGCGGGGACCGTCTGAATGTAGAAGAAGCTCGTACCCGGGAACAGCGTCGCCTGCAGGTCGGAGGCGTCGATCACGGGTCCGATGCCGGTGAAGTCGTAGGTGGTCGCGCCGGCCGCGGCCGCGCCGACCTGGTCGGTGAGCCAGGAGAACCAGGCGCCGCCGACGTTGCGCATGTCGCCGACGGTCCGCTTCTGCTTGGCCTTCTGCAGCGCGTCGAGCAGGTTCGGGATGAGGATCGCGGCGATGATGCCGATGATGGCGACCACGATCAGCAGCTCGATCAGGGTGAAACCCTTCTGGCCGCGCCGCCGGTTGGTGAAGTTCATCATGTTGCTCTGTTGCCTCCCAAAGAGATAGTGGTTGGACGTCCTTGCGTCGGACTCCATCGCTGCACACCCCGTGCCGGAATGTGAAACCCTTTGGAATGAGCGTGTTCCGTAGATGGAGAGCGCCGTCGGAGACACCCGGCGTCAGCGCGACTGACGCAAAGTGTCAAGATCGGGCCGTCGTGGCCGGGTCGCCGCTCACCAGCGCCTCGACCGCCTCGCCATAGAGCTCGACGCCGCGCACGTAGCCTGGAAGGTTGATGCGCTCGTTGATGTCGTCGGCCCGGAACGACTCGGTGTTGAAGACGACGAACGGCGAGAAGCCGTAGGACGGCACGCCGAGCTGACGGAAGAACCGGGCGTCGGTGGCGCTCCACGCCAGGAAGAAGGGGCCGACGACGACGTCCGGGTGGTGGCGGCGGATCGCCGCCTCCAGCACCGCATAGCTCGGGTGGTCGACCGGGCTGCCGGCGGAGGCGCCGAGAACCGGGCCGAACTGGACGTCGAGGCCGTGCGTCAGCCAGCCGGGGAGTTTCTCCTCGAGCGTGGCGGCGAGGTCGCTCCCGGGTAGGAGATTGGCGACCAGCCGCATCGAGAAGCTGCCGTCCGGCTGCTCGACGACGGGGAAGGGGACGATCTCGTCGAGGAAGAGCGATTTGAGGTAGGGCTTCATGCCCCGGAACTCGATCGGCAGGATCGAGCCGTCGAGGACGGCGGTCAGCCGCTCGCGCTGGACGTCGTCCTCGCGGGTCGGCGCGTAGACCTCGGCGAAGCGCCTCGCCTCCGGGATGACGGTGGGGGGAGAGAGGCCCCGCTGCCACGTCCAGAGCGTCTCCTGCAGCGTCTCGAGCGGCTCGCGACGCGCGGCGCAGGCGATCCCCTCGGCGTAGCGGCGCTGCGCCGTCTCGATCCCCCAGTACTTGATCTCCGACACCGAGGTCGGCTCGACGACCCCCCCTTCGGTCAGGACGGTGGCGAAGCGCTCGACGAGCTCCGGGTGGTGGCGCAGCACCCAGCGGGTGCCGAGATGGCTGCCGCTCTCCTCGCCGGCGGTGGCGAGGAAGATGACCGTCCGTTCGGGGCGGCCCAGCTCGGCGACCCGCCGCAGCGCCTCGAGCTGGGCGATCGCCAGGCTCTTCATGTCGTAGACGCCGCGTCCGTAGAGGAAGGGGGGGTCGATGGTGCCGGTGAACGGGGGGTGCTCCCACTCGTCGGCCAGCGGGGTCGGGTAGACGTCGATGTGGTGGTGGAGGACGACGGCGTCCGGCTGCCGCCCCTCGAGGATCGCCCAGACGTTGGCGTGGCCGTCGCCGAGCGGCTCGATCACCGGCTCGAGGCCGATCGACTCGAGCTCGCGGGCGAGGAACCGCGCCCCCTCGATCTCCCGCTCGCGGGTGTCGATGCGGACGTACGCCTGCAGCAGGGCGACGGCCCGCACCGCCTCCCACTCCTCGACCGTCCGCCCCGCGTCGTCGAGCGGCCCGAGCGGCACCCGCAGGTAGGCGACGAGCGCGAGGACCACGCCGATCGACAGCGCGACCGCGCTGTAGAGCGCGACGCGGGCGGCGCGGCGTTGGCGGCGGACGAACGGCGGATAGGTCGGCATGAGGTCCCGGCGGCGCGTTGGAGTTCGCTATTGTCGAAGCTCGTGATGATCGATGCCGACGCGACGGCGAGCCCCGAGGCGCCGCGCCTCCGGGTCCGATTGCCGGTCCTCCTGGCCGCGGCGGGCTGTATCGTATACGTGGCGGCGGCGCGCTACCTCGTCGGTCGCTTCGCGCTGCCGCTCGACGACGGCTACATCCATCTGCAGTTCGCCCGCAACCTCGCCGCCGGCCACGGCATGGCCTACGAGGCGGGGCGCTGGGTCGCCGGTTCGACGGCGCCACTGTGGACCGCGCTGCTGTCGCTGCTCGCGTGGCTGCCGGGGTCGGCGGTGGTGTGGGCGCAGCTGGTCGGCACGCTCTGCTGCGTCGCCGCGGTGCCGCAGGTGGCGCGGCTGGCGGTCGCCTGCGGGACCGGCCGCCGGCTGGCGTGGCTGGCGGCGTTGCTGGCCGCGGTCACCGGGCCGCTGGTGTGGGCCGCCGTGTCGGGGCTCGAGATCGCGCTCTTCGTGCTGTTGACGCTCGTCGCCGTCCGCCGGCACCTCGTCGACCGACACCGGCGCCACGGTGTGGCGGCGTCGCTGCCGATCTTCGCGCTGGCGACGCTGGCGCGACCGGAGGGGCTGCTGCTGCTCGCCCTCGCGGTCGCCGATCGCGCGATCGCCCACCGCGGTCGCCCGCTGCCGTGGTGGCGCTCCTCGTGGCCGGGCCTGGCGGCGGCGGCGATGCTGCTCGCTCCGGTGGTCGCCTTCCATCTCGTCGCCGGCGACTCGCCGCTGCCGACCACCGCCGCCGCCAAGGGGGCGGCGTGGTACGGCTGGACGCCCGACCTGCGGACGCTCCACACCATCTTCGGCATCCTTTTCCGGTCCCAGCCGTGGATGACCTGGCTGGCGGCAGGAGGCGTCGTCGCGCTGCTCGCCCGTCGCGGCGGCGAGCGATCGCCGGGCGCCCTGCCCGCCGCCTGGTGTGTGGCGCTCCCCGTCGCCTACGCGATCATCGGTGCCGCCGATCCGCCGGTGGTCGGCAACTTCGGCCGCTACCTCTATCCGCTCTTCCCCTTCGTCGTGGTGCTCGGCTGCCTGGCGATCGCTCCGCTCGAACGGCGGCTCGCCGCCGGTACCGCCAGCCGGTCGGCGGCCCTGCTGCTGGCGGCGATGCTGGCGGCGCCCGCGGTCGCCCAGTGGGGGAGGCTCGCCGGGCGCTTCGCCCAGAACGTCGCCAACGTCGTCGACGGCGACGTCGCCGCCGCCGAATGGCTGGGCGAGCGGCTGCCGCAGGGGAGCGTGGTGGCGGTCAACGACGTCGGCGCCATCGGCTATCTCCTGCCGCGCCACCGGCTGGTCGATCTCGCCGGCATCGTCACGCCGGAGCTCGCTGTGTACACTCGCGCCGCCCTGTCGAGCGGCCGCCGCGAGGTCGACGGCATCCTCGATCTGCTCGAGCAGCGGCGGCCCGAAGCTCTCGTGATCTTCCCCGACTGGTATCCCTCCCTCGCCGCCATGCCGTCGCGCTTCCGCCCCGTCCGGGAGTTCCGCGTGCGCGACAACATCACCCTCGGCGGCGACCGACTGGTGGTCTACGCGACGCCGTGGACGCGAGCGAGGCTGACGCCGTGACCGCGCCCGGCGACCCGGATCGGAGGGGCGAGCCGACCGCGGTGCCCGCCTTCGACCTCGCCCGCGCCGCCGCGCGGATCGAGGTGGAGCTCGCCGAGCGGTGGCGGCGGCTGCTCGCCGATACCGCCTTCATCGGCGGCGAGGAGGTCACCGCGTTCGAGGACGCTTTCGCCGCCTGGCTGGGGGCGCCCGGCTGCGTCGGGGTCGCCAACGGCACGGACGCCCTGATCCTGGCGCTGCGGTCGCTCGACCTGGCGCCCGGTGACGAGGTGATCGTCCCCGCCTTCACCTTCGTCGCCACCGGCGCGGCGGTCGCCTGGCTGGGCGCCACGCCGGTGTTCGCCGACGTCGAGCCGGCGACCCTCAACCTCGATTTCGCGGCCGCCGCCGATCGGGTGAGCGAGCGCACCGTCGGCGTCATCGGCGTCCATCTCTACGGCTGCCCGTTCGACGTCGCGGCGGCCCGCGACGTCTGCGACCGGCACGGTCTGTGGCTGATCGAGGATGCCGCCCAGGCGC
>JBPEXA010000130.1:0-1891 GCA_052032135.1 Thermoanaerobaculia bacterium
ACCGGGATGGTGGCGCCGGTCTGGTTGTAGAGCGTCTGGCCCACCGCCACCACCTCGGGGTAGGCAACCGCGATGCCCAGCGAGGTGTTCTTCGCCAGGTTGAGGTACTGGTTGCCCATCGGCGGGAGGATGATCCGGAACGCCTGCGGCAGGATGATGAAGCGGAGGAGCTGGGTGCGGTGGAGGCCCATCGCCAGGCCGGCCTCGGTCTGGCCCTTCGGGACCGACTGCAGACCACCACGGACGATCTCGGCCACGTAGGCGCCGGTGAACAGCGTCATCATGATGACGGCGCGGGTCACCTTGCCCGGGGCGAGGTTCTCGGGGAGGAAGAAGGTCAGACCGAGCGAACCCATCAGCAGCAGCGTGATGAGGGGCACACCGCGGATCAGCTCGATGTAGAGCACCGAGAAGATGCGGACCACCGGGAAGGTGGAGCGACGGCCGAGGGCGGCCAGCACACCGAACGGGAACGACAGCGTGATGGCCGCGAGCGCGAGGAACAGGGTGAGCATGAGGCCACCCCACTCGTCCCAGCCGATGCCGTCGAACCAGATCAGCACGCCGAAGGTCGCGATGGCGCCGCCGAAGCCGATCCACCAGACCTTCTGCGCCGCGGCGTGCGGCAGCTTCCGGCCGGTGAGGTAGGCGACGGTCGCGACGGCGAGCACGCCGACGACCAGCAGCATCGTGAGCGGGGCGCCGCTGAAGGTCAGCAGCGTCACCAGCAGCAGGCCGACGGGCCAGAGACGCC
Organism: Thermoanaerobaculia bacterium; assembly: GCA_052032135.1. GTDB lineage: Bacteria > Acidobacteriota > Thermoanaerobaculia > Multivoradales > JAHEKO01 > CALZKB01. Next base: position 755 of record JBPEXA010000130.1, read on the forward strand.
GGACGGCGCCCTTCCAGCCCTCGGACTCGGTGACCTCGTCGTCGGGCGTGGCCTCCTCGACCAGACGTCCCGTCGCGCCGACCATGATCGCGATCGTCGCGGACACGACGTAGAGCGCGACCCAGGTGCGCCAGATCTCCGGGCGGGGGAACAGACCGACCATCAGGAGGGTCAGGTTGACCCGGATGGCCTCCCAGCGGGCGTTGAAGAAGAGGAACAGGAACGCCCGGTACAGCGCGTAGACGAGACCCGTGCCGATGACGACGGTCAGCAGCGCGTTGTACCAAGTGGAGAACAGGTTCTCCTTCATCCACTCGCCGGGCGAGACCTTGTCCGCGATCGGTCGCGGGTTCTTCGGTCCCTCCGGGGGGTGGGCGTCCTGGCGGGGCGTTTCGGTGATCTGATCCATCAGCGACCCACCAGCTGGAGACGACGGTTGAAGAAGTTCGTGAAGATCGAGATGACGATCGAGAACGTCAGGTAGACGAGCATCAGGGCGCCGATCGTCGGGATGGCGGGGTTGCCGTTACCGATGATGATGCGGCTGACGGTCGTGACGTCGGCGTAGCCGATCGCGATCGCGAGCGAGGAGTTCTTCGTCAGGTTCAGGTACTGGTTCGCCAGCGGCGGGATCATGATCCGCATGGCCTGCGGCAGGATCACGTGGCGCATCCGCTGGAAGCCGGACAGCGCCAGCGCGTTGGCCGCCTCGACCTGGCCCTTGGGGACCGCGAGGATCGAGCCGCGGACGATCTCGGCGACGTGGCTGGCGGTGTAGAGCACCAGGCCGAGCAGCAGCGCCGCGTAGGCCGAGTTGATCTCGATGCCGCCCTCGACGATGCGGTTGTTCCGCGTCGGGCCGGAGAACTCGAGCGGGGCGCCGACCGCGACGTACCCGGCGATCGCGATGACCAGGAAGGTCACGGTCGCGTAGATGACGCGGTGGTGCGGCTGCCCGGTGTCCTGGTTGACCTTGGTCCGCCAGCGCGCGACCGCGGCGGCGACGAGCGACGCGACCAGCAGCACGACCCAGAAGGCGCCGACGCCGGTGGAGTCATCGGTGAAGGCGAAGGTGCGGTCGGAGTTGAGCCACCCCAGCAGGATGAAGAAGGCGAACACGACCACGCCGGTGATGAT
>JBPEXA010000131.1:0-2109 GCA_052032135.1 Thermoanaerobaculia bacterium
GGCGAGGTGCGCCGGCAGCCGAGGCAGAGCGGCGGCACCCAGGCGTCGAGCAGCGCGGTCAGCAGCCGGCGGGCGGCCGCGAGGCGGCGGTGCCGGGGGCGACGTTCGAGCGTCCGCTCGCCGACATCGCCTGTGCGCTCGACCGCTCTCATCCGTACCTCCAGGGAGGCGAGACGACGCGGTCGCTGATGGCCAACTGGGCCACGAGGGCCGCCGGCGAGGCGGTCGCGCTCGTGGGGATAGACGCCGACGCCGACGCTATACTCGCGTCGCGAGAGGAGGCTGCTTGAAGCGAACTTCGATCATCGTCGCCGCGCTGGGCGCGGCGCTTTTCTTGGCGCCCCCGCGCGCGGCGCCGGCGCAGGACTACACCTGGACGCTCGCCTTCATGGGCGGCGTCGGTTCGGCGTTGAGCGAGAGCGGCGGCGCCGAGCCCGGCTATCAGGTCGGCTTCGGCCTCCAGTTCGAGCAGCAGGCGAACCTGTGGCTCCACGTCGGCCAGCTCGATTTCGAGACCGGCTCGGGGGTCGGCGCGCTGACCGACGGCACCATCGACTACGTCAACGTCGGCGGCGAGTACCAGTTCGCGGAGAGCTTCTACGACTCGGGGCTGTTCATCGGCCTCGGCGCCTACGACCTCGAGAGCCGCCGCATCCTCCCTGACGGGCTGCTGGCGCCGGCCGACTCCGAGACCGTCCTCGGCCTGGTGATCGGCGCCACCGGTGAGTTCAAGATCACCCCCAACTTCGTCTTCCTGGCCGAGATCACCGGTCACATCCTCGACGCCGACGACCTGCGGGTCCTCGGCACCGCCCACGCCGGCCTTGCCTTCCACTTCTGATCCCGCCGCCGGCCCCCGGCGCGCGCTGCTCATCGGCCTCGCGCTCCCCGGCCAGCCCGCCACCGTCGTCGAGGAGCACCTCGACGAGCTCGCCGAGCTCGCCCGCACCGCCGGCGTCGAGGTCGAGGCGCGCGCCGTGCAGTCGCGCAAGGCGCCGCACCCGCGCACCTTCATCGGTCCCGGCAAGGCGGAGGAGATTGGCCGCGCCGCCGAGGGGGCGGGCGCCGACCTGCTGATCTTCGACGACGACCTCACCGGCAGCCAGGTGCAGAAGCTCGAGGACATCGTCGACCGCCAGGTGCTCGACCGCAGCGGCCTGATCCTCGAGATCTTCCAACAGCGCGCCCGCAGCCGCGAGGCGCAGACCCAGGTCGAGCTGGCGCGGCTGCGCTACCTGCTGCCGCGGCTGACGCGGCGGTGGACCCACCTCTCGCGTCAGGTCGGCGGCATCGGCGTGCGCGGCGGTGAGGGCGAGACCCAGCTCGAGGCCGACCGCCGGATGCTGCGCAAGCAGATCGCGCGGCTCGAGAAGCAGCTCGAGAAGATCGAGAAGACGCGCAAGGTGCAGAGCCGCGGCCGCCGCCACGCCAACCTGGTGGCGCTCGCCGGCTACACCAACGCCGGCAAGTCGACGCTCTTCAACCGCCTCACCCGCGCCGACGTGCTCGCCGAGGACCGCCTGTTCGCCACCCTCGACGCGCGCCTCCGGCGAGCCGTGCTCTCCGACGGCACGCCGGTGGTCTACGCCGACACCGTCGGCTTCATCCGCAAGCTGCCGCATCACCTGGTCGCCTCCTTCCGCAGCACGCTCGAGGGGATCCGCGACGCCGACGTCGTCCTCCACGTCGTCGACCGCAGCCACCCGCACTGGCGCGAGCACCTCGAGGTCGGCCGCGAGGTGCTGGCCGACATCGGCGTCGACGAAGAGCGCGTGGTGGTGGTCGCCAACAAGATCGACGCGCTGTCGGAGGCGGTGTCGATCGCCGACGGCGTGGCGCTGTCGGCGGTCACCGGCGAGGGGCTCGAGCGGCTCGACGCGGTGCTGCGCGAGCGCCTCGGCCGCCCCGAAGACGCCCGCAGCGCGGTCGGCTGAGCCGCCCCCGGCCGTTGTTGACAGTCTGAAAAGACGGCGGCTACACTCCCGGTCCCCAGAGACGGGGAACGTGGGGCCGTAGCTCAGCTGGGAGAGCGCCTGAATGGCATTCAGGAGGTCGTCGGTTCGATCCCGATCGGCTCCACCAATCCTCCTCGCTTTCAGCTCGTCGGCT
>JBPEXA010000132.1:0-5040 GCA_052032135.1 Thermoanaerobaculia bacterium
GGCGTCTCCGGCGACTACTACCAGGCGGCGGAGGTCGACGGCGGCGCCCTGCTGCTGATCGCCGACGTCTGCGGCAAGGGGATGGGCGCGTCGCTGCTCGCCGCCTCGCTCGAGGCGACCTGCTCGGCGCTGATCGAGGCCGGCGTGGTCGAGCCGGCCGCCATCCTCGAGGGGGCCAGCCAGGCGCTCTACCAGCGGACGCCGCCCGACCGCTTCGCCACCGCCTTCCTGGTCGCCGCCGCCGCCGAGCCGGGCAGGGTGGTGTGGGTCAACGCCGGCCACAACCCGCCGCTGGTCTTCCGCGCCGGCGGTGAGGTCGAGGAGCTGGAGGCGACCGGCTTCCCCCTCGGCATGGTGCCGGGCAGCGAGTACGAGCCCCAGGAGCTCGATCTCGAGGCGGGCGATCTGCTGATGATGTTCACCGACGGCATCGTCGAGGCGGAGGATCCGGCGGGCGAGCAGTTCCAGCTCGACCGGCTCGTCGCGCTGGTGATCGAGCACTCTGGCGAGCCGCTCGACGCCATCGCCGACGCGATCGATGCCGCGCTCGACGACTTCGCGGCCGGGACGCCGTTCTCCGACGATCGGACGGTGGTGATGCTGCGGCGCGAAGCGAGCTGACCGCCGCCGCCGAGCGCGGTCCTCCCCGCTCAGAACTCCCATCGCAGCCCGAGCGAGAGGGTGAAGATCTCGAGATCGTCCCGCTCCAGGTCGGTGTCGTAGAAGAGGTAGAACGACCGGCCGCCGGAGAAGACGAACGTCATCCCGGCACCGAGGTTGAAGAAGTCGCGGTCGGGAGCGTCGGTGGCGATGACGAACTCGGTCGCGCTCGGATCGCCGAGGAAGCTGCCGCGGATCAGGCGGCTGTCGTCCTCGAACTCGTGCAGGTACGACACCCGGAAGTGGGGCTGCCAGACTCCCCAGTTGCGGCTCCACGCCCGGCTCACCTCGAGCCCGCCCTCACCGAGCAGCGAGGTGACCTCCTGGTCGCCGAGCGCCAGGTTGAACGGTCCGCCGCCACCCTCGCGATAGCCGTCGATGTCGGCGTCGACGTAGCTGAACCGCCCGAAGAGGCCGAGGTTGGTGGCGCCCGCGGCGCGGTCCCATCCGCCCGACACCGCCAGCGACAGTTGTGAGCTGTCCGGCGAGCCGCTGGCCGTCCACCGGCTCTGCCCCTGGAACGGTAGCGGCAGGTCGACGTTGCGGGAGACGTCGAAGTCGTTCACGCCGTAGGCGGCGGTCCAGTCGAAGTAATAGGTGTCGCGGAAGTACGTGCCGTAGACGGCGAGCGACGTCCCTTGCGCGTCGAGACCGCCGCCGTCGTTGACGAGCTCGACGTCGGTGTCGAGATAGCCGAGCGCGGCGCCCCACACCAGCCGGTCGTTGACGCGGTAGTCGACCCCCGCGGTGAGACCGGCGGCGTCGACGTCGAAGCCCTCCTCCGACGAGGTCCCGTCACGGTCGCCCATCGCCACCCGCCCGTTGAGGAAGAACCCCCACCGCGGCAGGTCGTCGGCGTCGACGTCGACCGGTGTCTCCGGCGGCGCCTCCTGCGCCGCGTCGTCGGCGCCGACCACGAGGTCGGCGAACTCGGGGAGCTCGATCTCGTCGACGGGGGCCATGGCGGCGACGATCGCCTGCCACGGCACCGGCTCGCCGCGGATGGTGAAGGCGAGCTGGTCGATCGCCTGGCGGCGCCCCTCCCGCAGCGCCGCCAGCCGGGCGGCGAGGTTGCGCAGCTGGATCTGCGTCGACTCGAGGCTCATCGCCCCCTGGGCGGGGGTCTCCTCGGGGGTGATCTGGCCGAGCACCGACCGCTGGTCCCCCGGTCCCGGCAGCGTGAAGAGGTAGCTGCAGAAGGCGCCGAACTGCCCGGTCGCGGTCACGCAGGCGCTGTCGAGGACGTTGGCGACCGACACCTCGTTGGTGCCGGGGGCCGATTCGGGGAAGAGCTCCCGCAGATCGCCCTCGATGGTGAGATCGAAGCGGATCACCTCACCGGTGGCGAACAGCGTCGCCAGCACGGTGGCGATGCCGGGGACCTGGTCGTGCTCCACCGTCTGCTCGCTGATCCCCTGCTCGTCGGTGAAGGTCGTCGAGTCGCCGAGCACCTCCACCGCCCCATCGGCGCTCCAGTCGATGCGCGCGCCGGCGATCGGGACGCCGGCGCCGTCGGTCACCCGCACGGTGAGCTCGGTGACCCCTTCGACGGTGCCGGTCGACTCCGCTTCGCCGACGATGACGACGTCGATCGCCTCGTCGTCGTCGGTGATCGTCAGCTCGTCGGTCGGCGAGCCGACGATCGACGCCCCCGTCGGCTGGCTGATGGAGACGATCGCCGTCTCGTCGCCCTCGACCAGGTTGTCGTCGAGCAGCTGCACGGCGAGCGTGCGGGGACCGACCTCGCCCGCCCCCCACGACACGGTCTCGGAGAGCGCGACGAAGTCGAGGCCGGCGGTCGCCGTCCCGCTCGTCACGTTGACCTGCACCTGCGCGGCGCCACCGCCGCCGAGCCGCTCGACGGTCACCTCGGCGGTGCCGGCGCCCTCGCCGGCGGCTTCCACGGCCGCCAGACGGACGCCGCCGGCATCGTCGTCGCGGATGGTGACCACCGCGCGATCGTCGGCGATCGGCGGACCACTCGTGGCGGTGAGGTCGACGAAGAAGGTCTCGTCGCCTTCGACCACCGTGTCGCCCTCGATCGGGATGGCGATCACGCCCGAGGTGGTGCCCGCCCCGATGGCGATCCGGCCGCTGGTGCCGCGATAGTCGCCGTCCGCGCTGGCGGTGCCGTTGGCGGTCGCGAAGTCGACGAACACCGTCTCGGGGAGCGGCTCGGAGAGGGCGACCACCACCATGGCGTCGAGCACGCCGCTGTCGCCCTCGTCGACGGCGAGGTCGGCGACCGACACCGTGCCCGCGAGGTCGTCGTCGAGGATGGTGGCGGTGCCGCGGCCGTCGGCGATGATCGGCGGCCCGCCGGTGCCTCCCTCGACCGGATCGTTCACCAGCGTGAGATCGACGAAGAAGCTCTCGTCCGCCTCGGCCTCGGTGTCGCCGAGCACCTCGACGGTGATCGTCGCGGCGGTGGTGCCGGGCGGGAAGGCGATCTGACCGGTGGTCAGCCGGTAGTCGGCGCCGCGGTCGGCGGTGCCGTTGGCGGTGGTGAAGTCGACCAGCACGGTGTCCTGGCGAGGGGCGCTCAAGCTGACGTTGAACACCGCGTCGACGACCCCGGCGTCGCCCTCGGCGACCGCCACGTCGCCGATGGTGATCGAGTCCTGCGGATCGTCGTTGAGGATGGTGCCGACCGCCTGCGGATCGTCGACCGGCGGCACGTTGTCGGAGGTGGCGATGTTGACGAGGAAGGTCTCGTCGGTCTCGAACAGGGTGTCGCCGTTGACGGTGATGGTGATGACCCCCTCGGTCTCGAGGGCGGGGATCAGGATGCTGTTGCTGTCGGGGACGTAGTCGGTGACGCCGCTGGCGGTGCCGTCGGCGGTCACGTACCCCACCCCGGTCGGGTTGTCGCGCGGCGTCGACAAAGTGACGACGAAGTCCATCGCGGTGGTGCCGCTGTCCCCCTCGGCGACCGCCGCGTCGGCGATCGACACCGTGGTGAGGTCGTCGTCGAGGATCTGCCCGTTGCCGTCGACGAACTGACCGGTCTGGTCGGCCACCCGTAGCGTGAACGACTCGCTGAACCCCTCGTCGACGATGTCGCCGATCAGCGGGACGGTGACCTCGAACGTCGAGCTCGAGTCGCAGCTGTCGAGGGTGTCGGTGCCGGTGGTGGTCGTGTAGTCGACGTCGGCGTCGGCGGACCCCGGGATCGTCATGTAGTCGAAGTCGATCAGCCCGCACCCCTCTCCCTGCGGGATGTTGACGAACGAGACCGTGAACACCATGTTGACGGTGCCGGTGTTCCCCTCGAACTCCTCTTCGTCGGTGACCTGGAAGAACTGGCCGTGCGCCACCGTGGCGGCGCTCAGCAGCAGCAGCCAGGCACCCACCCGGCAACAGCGCTCGATCCGTCGTCGCGTCATCCTGGTTCCCCTCCCACACTGAACCGGCGCTTCGCCCGGGCAGGCGTTACACGTCGTTTCGGCAGACGCCGCTCGGGCGCAGGCCGGCTCGCCTCTCTGTTGGACCGTTGCCGGCAGTCTACCCCACCACCGGCCATGGGGTCAGTGGCGGCTCGACGGGCGGTCCGCGTCGCGACTCAGGGGTCGAGGGCGAGGTTGTAGCAGTCGCTGCCGATGGCGCTCCACGCCCCGGAGCGGAAGATCTCCTGCCCCCGGTACTGCATCAGCACGCTGAAGAAGACCGTCGAGCCGTCCCAGATCACCCGGTCGTCCTTGACGTAGCCGAACTTGGTGGTGCCGCCGGCCGGCACCTCCCAGGTCTCGTAGTCCTGGAAGGCGCTGTTGAAGTGCTGGAAGCCGCCGTCGGGGCCGACGTAGGTCGAATGGGCCCAAACGACCCAGATGGCGGCCGAGGAGAGGTTGCAGATCTTGAACTCCGCGTTCTCCATCAGCGCCACCTTCCCCTCCTCGAGGCTGGCGATCGCCTGCTCGACCTGCGGCAGCCGCTCCTGCATGGCGAGGATCCCCGCCTGCCGGTCGGCGAGCTCCTTCTGGGCCGCCTCGGCGCGGGCGATCGCCCCCTTGGCGAAGAAGGTCCACAGCACGAAGGTGAGGACCACCGCGAGCAGGCTGATCGTCGCCATGATGATGGCCGACTTGGGAATGCCCCCCTCCCCTTTCTCCTTGGGGGCCTTCGGCGCCTTGGGCTTCTTCGCCTTTTTCTTCTTTTTCGCGGCCGCCGCGGGTGGCTCGGGAGCGCTCTCCGGGATGTCGGCCACCTCGACCGAGCCGGGCGTCGGCGGTGGCGGCGTCGCCGCTGCCGCCGACTCGTGCACCGGCTCGGCCGACGGCAGGTCGATGCCGGCTCCGGGCGCCGGCGCGAGCAGCTCGTCGCGCGCTTTCTGCAGCTCGTCGAGCCGCGCCTGGAACTTGTTCTTGAGGTCGGGCGTCGGAG
>JBPEXA010000133.1:0-3540 GCA_052032135.1 Thermoanaerobaculia bacterium
GCGCCGGCGGCAACCGCAGCCACAGGGCGAGCGGTACCGTCAGCAGCAGAGCGTAGGCGGCGACCAGCGTCCACAACACGGCGGTCCCGGCCCGCGGGTCGAGGCGGTCTGCGAGCTCGACGATCGCCGCCGTCTGGTTGACGACGAAGACGACGAACGCCAGCAGCACGAAGCCGGCGAGGCAGAGAGCGATGGTGCGCAGGGTGGTGAGCATCGGACGGCGGCGCCCGGGAAGGGGACGCAGCGGCATTGTCGCACGCCACCCCCCCACGCCGCGGGCGATAATGCGGGGGTTCGATGATCGAGCGCCTCTTCCACCTGCAGGCTCGTGGGGCGACGGTCGGCGGCGAGCTGCGCGCCGGCACCGTCACCTTCCTCACCATGGCCTACATCCTGGTGGTCAACCCGCAGATCCTCGGGCAGGCGGGGATGCCGGCGGCCGACGTCGCCTTCGCCACCGCGGTCGCGGCGGCGGTGGCGACCGCGGTGATGGGGCTGTGGGCGGGCTACCCGTTCGCGCTCGCCCCCGGCATGGGCCTCAACGCCTACTTCACCTTCGGCGTCGTCCTCGGTCTCGGCCTCTCCTGGCAGGTGGCGCTGGCGGCGGTGTTCGTCGAAGGGGTGCTCTTCCTGCTGCTGGCAGTGACCGGCGTGCGCGCCTCGATCCTGCGGTCGATCCCCCGCTCGCTCGAGCTGGCGGTGACCGCCGGCATCGGCCTCTTCCTGGCGATCATCGGCCTCGTCAACGGCGGCGTCGTCGTCGACCACCCCGTCACCCTCGTCACCCTTGGTGAGCCGTCGAGCGACGCCGTCGTGCTGACCGTCGCCGGCATCGCGGTGACGGCGGCGCTCGCCACCCGCCGGATCGAGGGGGCGATCCTGTGGGGGATCCTCGTCGTCGCCGGCGCCGCCTGGGCGCTCGGCATGGCGGAGCTTCCCGAGCGGATCGTCGCCCTGCCGGCGCTGCCGACCGAGACCTTCCTCGCTCTCGACTTCCGCGGCCTGATGAGCGCCGGTGCCATCGGCGCGGTGCTCGCGTTTCTCTTCGTCGACCTGTTCGACACCGCCGGCACGCTGATCGGCGTCGGCCGCCTCGGCGGCTTCGTCGACGACGACGGCGAGCTGCCGCGGGCCGATCGAGCTTTCGCCGCCGACGCCGTCGGCACCATCGTCGGCTCCACCCTCGGCACCAGCACCGTCACCAGCTACGTCGAATCGGCGACCGGGGTGCAGGAGGGGGGGCGCACCGGACTCACCGCTCAGGTGGTCGCCGGCTGGTTCCTCCTCTCCCTCTTCTTCGTCCCGGTGCTGACGGCGATCCCGCCGGTGGCGACGGCGCCTGCGCTGGTGGTGGTCGGCGCGCTGATGATGCGCGCCGCGACCGACATCGAATGGTCCGATCCCGCCGACGCCGTCCCGGCCTTCCTCGCCATCGCCGCCATGCCCCTCACCTACTCGATCGCCAACGGCATCGCCCTCGGCGTCGTCACCTTCGTCTCGATCCGCGCCCTCTCCGGCCGCTGGCGCGAGGTGCACCCGGTGTTGGCGGTCGTCGCCCTCGCTCTCGTCGCCTACTACGGTCTGCGCTGAGCCCCTTCGGTCGAGGTCCGTCTCGGCCGAGGTCTCTTTCAGGCGAGGGCTCTTTCAGTCGAGGTCGGCGGATGGGGCGCCGGAGAGCAGCGCCTCCGCCTGGCGGTAGATCGGGCGGATGTCGACCGGGACCGCGGAGAGCCGTTCGATCGCCGTCTCGAGCTCCGGGGTGGCGACGCCGTAGGTGTCGAGGAAGGTCGCGGTGCCGTCGTAGTCGCCGGTCGCCTGCAGCATCAGCATCTCGCCGAGCAGGCTCTCGATGGCGCCCGGAAAGGCGTCGGAGACCACCCGGAAGCGGCCGCCGTCATCGACCTCGAGCCCTCCTTTCTCGAGCAGGTAGTTGAACTGCGAGACCACCCCGCGTCCGTGGGCCTCGTGGAGGCCGAAGCGGGCGGAGCGGAAGAGGCCGGCGAGGTAGGTCGGCTCGAGCGTCGCCCGCATCGCCGGCGCGATGTCGCCACGGTCGATCAGCGCCAGGATGTTGTAGATGCCCATGACGTCGGCCTTCGCCTCCTCGAGGGTCGAGTAGAGCTCCTTGAGCTCGAGCCGCACCTCGGTCTCGCGGCCGTCGACCTCGATCGTCCCCGGCCCCAGCCCGTGCGAGAGCTCGTGATGGAGCACCTCGGCGAGATAGGCGTCGAACGAGACGTCGTCGACCTGCTCCGCGGCGACCACTCGGTCGGCGATCGGCACGAGGATCTGGTCGTACTTGGCCCGCATGACGTTGCGCAGCAGCACCTTCTTCGACCCTTTCGCCTCCCGCACCCGCTCGTCGTTGGGGAGGTTGAAGGCGAGGGTCTGTACCCCCGCCTTGGAGTCGCCGCCGACGAACACTGCGTCGACCACCTTGATCGGGCTGTCGGTGCCGCGGTCGAGGTTCTTGTGGCGGTCGTCGATCGGCAGGTTGCGCTCGAGCCACGGCAGCAGCGCCTTGAAGCGCTCGAGATTCGCCGACTCCCGCGGCAGATCGACGGTGACGAACCCCTCGAACGCCGCCTTGTAGGCGAAGAGGCCGTCCTCGTACACCTCGTAGGGGCCGATCGTCACCTCGACCGGCGCCTCGAGATCCATCCAGTCGATGTCGCTCTGGTAGTAGTCGTCGGTGGCGAAGGCGACCGCTCGCGAGTCGAGGAAGCGGCGGAGCGTCGCGTTGCCGGTCGTCGCCGCCGCGGCGCGCAGATGGGCGGCGGCCGGCTCCAGCCACTCGGCGTAGACCTCCGAGTAGGGGCGAGCGACCAGCCGCTCGCCGTCGCGGCGGATCACGGTGTGGAGCCCCTCGAACGCCTCGCGGTCCTGCGGGTGCGCCTCGAGCCAGGCCGCGAACTCGTCGCGGGTGAGATCGGTCGGGTAGTAGCCGGCCCCTTCCGGATGCGGCTCGTCACCGAGGAACGGCTCCATCTCGTCGAGCCGGTCCCAGGGGCCGAAGTTGACGTCGAAGTAGGTCGCCACCGCGCCGCCGATCGCGTGCGCCCGCTGCCGCCGGGCGGGATTGCCGACCGCCACCTGGCGAAGGAAGATCTCGTCCATCAGCCGGGCGGCGCGGATCAGCTCGACGAGCACCGGCAGCTCCTCGGCCGGCACCCCCGACAGGTCCGCCTCGAGCTCGGTCGGGGCGAAGCGGGCGAGCCGCGCCTCGATGTCGGGGGCGACGGAGATCGGGGGGTCGTCGTCGGTCATCGGTGTCTCGGCGGGCTGGCAGGCGACCAGGCCGGCGGCGAGGGTGAGGATCGAGATCGTACGCACGTGGGCGCCTCCGCGGGGTCGATCGAGGTGAGCGCGACATGTTGGCACGAAGCGAGGCGGCCCGGATAGGCTCGACCGGTGACGACGACCCCGGTGACCGACGAGCACGGCCATCTCGAGGCGATCTGGATCAAGCGGGCGCGCCGCGGGCCGATGGACCCCGCCCTCGAAGCGGAGCTGGTCGCCGGCGTCGGCATCGTCGGCAAC